>JANWKU010000232.1 GCA_025451215.1 Terriglobales bacterium | reverse complement strand
TTCGCGGCGGGCGCTAGATCAGGCGACAGATCGAGCACCGCCGACTCGTGCACTTCGTCCGCCGAAGCGTGAGCCGCTGGAGCAAAATGAGGCGCGGCGGGCGCTGGTATCGCAGCGGACGGTCTGGAGGCGGCTGGCGTAAAAGCTGGTTTCTGCACGACAGGCTCGGGCCTTGCCGCTGGCGCACTCGGCGCAACTCGTGGTTGCGGCGTGATTGGTGCGGTTGAAGATGTTGCCGGAACGGTTGCCGCCGGAGCGCTCTTAGTATCGGTCTTGCGCAAAAGTCCGCGGGCCACCCGCAAAGTTCCTTTGGCCTGGTCCACATTGATCGGCTTGGTTAAAACCAAATTCGCGCCAATACGAAATGCCTTCGCCACTCCTGCTTGCCCTTCCACCACCGCTACTGCCAGCGAAGATTGATTGGAGGCTGAGTTCCGCGCGCTCTTGAACAATAGCGTGGCATTCTGCTCGTTGTCACAATCCACCACGACCGCGTCGAAATGCTGCGCCATAAGCCGCTTAACGGCGGTAAATGGTTCATTCGAGGCCTCAACGCTGAAGTCTAAATCGCTCAGGACTTGTGTGACTAAACGGGCCGTTTTCTCATCCGGGCAGAACAGCAGGGCTTGGTAACTCATAGTCAAATCCTAGGTACGGTCGTCAGAGTCAGCAAGTTACGGAGGTAATTTGGAAAATATAATTTTTACGTGTCTTTTACAAATGAAGGTAATCACAAGTAATCAATCGTGCAGCGTTTGAAAGCGCGTCCAGATCTCGGAAGAACAGCTACAATGTCGCTGCCATGCGCCTTCCACTTTGGACCAAGCTGCTCTGGACGCTGTGGGTGATCGTGTGGGCGCCGCTCTATTGGAAATACTACGGCGCTCAAAACTTTTTGTACTTCTGTGATCTTGGAAATCTCTTGATAGTTGCCGGCTTGTGGTTGGAAAGCTCACTGATATTTTCGTGGCAGGCCACCGGGCTTTTAGTATTCCAGACTCTCTATGCGGTGGACCTCATCGGAGCATGGCTCTTCCATACCCACTGGATCGGCGGCACCGAATTCATGTTTGATGCGAGCGTGCCCTTTTATCTGCGCCTATTCAGCTTGTTCCACATCGTGGTTCCGCCTCTGCTGCTATGGGGCGTATGGCGATTAGGTTATGACAAACGAGGATGGAAATATCAAACGATTCTTGCGTGGATCGTAGTTCCAGTGAACCATTATTGGAGAGCGCAATACAACGTGAACTGGGCGCGAGGGCTGGGTCACGAAGAACATTTGCTGCCGGGATTCGCTTATCTTCTGGTCTATTTAGTGGTCGTTCCGGCGGTTGTGTACTGGCCTACGCATTTGGTTTTGCAGCGCTGGATGAGAAAAGCGGCAAATAAACGCTGACGTGGGCCGCTAGCTTTTCTTCGGACGATACAAATCCGTGCTCGTCCCAAAGAAAACTTCAGCCGACTGCATCACGGTTTCTGAGAGCGTTGGATGCGGATGAATCGTGAGCGCCAAATCTTTGGCGAGGGCCGCCATTTCAATCGCCAGTGTTCCCTCAGCGATCAGTTCTCCCGCGCCCGCTCCCACAATCCCCACGCCTAATACGCGCTCCGTTTGCGGATCGAGAATTAACTTGGTGAGGCCTTCAGTCCGGTCGAGAGTCATCGCGCGTCCCGACGCGGCCCAGGGAAATTTTGTCACCGTGACGCGGCGATTTTCTTTTTGCGCCTGAGTTTCCGTTAGTCCCGCCCAGGCAATTTCTGGATCAGTAAACACTACGGCCGGAATAGCATTTGGTTCGAACGCCACTTTGTGTCCTGCGATGGCTTCGACCGCGGTGCGGCCCTCGTGCGAGGCTTTGTGCGCCAGCATGGGCTCGCCTACGACATCGCCGATGGCGAATATCGCGGAATCATCGGTCTGGAGTTGCTTGTTCACTTGAATGAATCCGCGCGGGCCGATCTTCACTTGCGTTTTATCCAGTCCGGTGATTTCTGAATTCGGTTTGCGCCCGACAGAAACCAGGACTTTATCGAACACTTTTTCGCGTTCTTTTACTTCAGGCCCATCGAAGGTGACGCGGATGCCGTGGCCTTCGTCTTTCACGCCCGCGACGGTTGTGTTCAGCATGATGGAATCAAAAATCTTTTCCATGCGCCGCTGCAAGGGAAGCACAAGGTCCCGATCAGCGCCAGGCAACAGTCCCGAAAGCATTTCCACCACCGAAACTTTCGATCCCAGCGCCGCATACACCGTGCCAAGCTCCAGGCCAATGTATCCGCCGCCAACTACGAGCAGAGTCTTGGGAACTTCGCTCAAATCGAGCGCGCTCGTTGAATCCATCATGCGTGGAGTGTCCAGCTTGAATGCAGGAATGACCGCGGGGCGCGAACCCGTTGCGATAATGATGCGGTCAAAGGTGCGGCTCTCATCGACGCCGCTGGACTTAGCAATCTTCAGCGTATTGGAATTTTCGAAAGAGGCTTTTCCCTGAATGTATTCAACTTTTCGTTGCTTCGAAAGTTGTCCCAGCCCACCCGTCAAATTGTTGACGACCTTCTCTTTGAATCCGCGCAGGCCGGCAACGTCAATTTTTGGTTCGCCGAATTCAATGCCCCATTTTTTCGCGTGCCGCGACTCATCAATCAGCTTGGCTACATGAAGCAGTGCCTTGGATGGAATGCAGCCGCAGTACAGGCACACACCTCCAGGGTTCTTTTCCACGTCAATTAGCGTGACCTTCATGCCCAGATCGGCGGCGAGGAATGCGGCGGCATAACCTCCAGGGCCGCCGCCTACTACTGCAATGCTCAAGTTCGTGATTTCAGTCATTCCAGGTTTTTCCAGTTTTATCGCTTTTAATTTTTAACCACAGAGGACACGGAGATCACCGAGGAATCTAGTTCACTGGGGCATTTCTCTGTGTACTCAGTAACCTCTGTGGTTATCAGTTTTTTCTTCATCCCTGCACGGAAAGCAGGAAGGGTTGTTCGAAAGCCTCCGCCACCCAGCGCAAAAAGCGGGCCGCGTCAGCGCCGTCAATCAGCCGATGATCGTAGGAGAGCGAAAGCGGCAATACCAATCGCGGCTCAAATTTCCCATCGATCCAAACCGGTTCGGTGCTGGAGCGCGAGAGGCCGAGGATCGCCACTTCGGGATGATTCACAATCGGCGTGAATCCCGTGCCCCCAATGCCGCCCAGGTTTGTAATGGTGAAGGTCCCGCCTTCCATGTCGGCCGGCGTTAGCTTCTTGTCTTTAGTTTTCTTGGAAATTTCGCTCAGCTCAACCGCCAGCTCTACAATGTTCTTTTTGTCCACGTCGCGAATCACAGGGACCAGAAGTCCACGGTCGGTGTCCACAGCAACGCCGATATTGATGTACTGCTTGTAAACAATCTCTTCCGAGGTCATATCAATACTGGCGTTGAACTGCGGGAAAATTTTGAGCGCGGAAGCGCAAACCTTCAAGGCAATCGCCGTAACCGTCATCTTTCCGCCGGCTTGTTGTGCCTTGGGGCCAAATTTCGCTCGCAACTGTTCAAGTTCGGTGATGTCGGCTTTGTCCTGCTGCGTAACGTGCGGAATGGTGTTCCAAGCCTGCCGCAGATGCTCGGCGGTCTTGCGCCGTACCCCACGCATGGAGACGCGCTCGATTTTCCCCCACTTGGAGAAATCCGGAAGAACCGGCTCGAAGAGCTGCATTCCCCGACCAGTACCGCTGGCGGTGGATGCAATCAGCCCCTTAGTAAAGGCTTTGACGTCATCTTCGCTAATCCGTCCGCCTGGACCCGTTCCTTTAACAGAATGAATGTCCACGCCCAACTCGCGGGCCAACCGCCGGGTATGTGGAGCGGCGGGCACAGGATCTCGATGTTCCGCGCCAGCGGTTTTGTTGAGCTGCGCGGGCATGGAGAAGCTGGCTGGCGCCGGTTTAGGTTGATCGGGAGGCAAGGCCTGTTCTTCGGTTTTGCCTTCCGCCGCAATCGCTGCCTGGAAAGTGGCTCGCGCATGATCATCATAAGTTTGCGCGGCAGGAGCCTTCGCAGCAGGCGCAACTTGGGGTGATGAGCTACCCGCTTCCAGGGTAAAGATGACTTGCCCGACTTTGACCTTGTCGCCTTGCTTGACCCGCACTTCCTTCACTTTTCCGCCAACTGACGAGGGAACTTCCACAACCGCTTTGTCGGTTTCCAACTCCATGACCGCCTGCCCTGCTGCGATCTCGGAGCCAGGAGAAATCATCAGGCGAACCAGATCACCCTGATGGATGTTCTCTCCCAGTTCCGGAAGCTTGAATTCGCTTGCTTCGGAAACAGAAGAGACTGATTTAGAAGGAGTTGGAGTAGGTTCGATAGCCGTCGGTTGCGGGGGTTGCTTAGTCGTGGGAGAAGATGCCTGGGCTTGTTCCGTTTTCGTAACAGAGGGGGTGACCGTCCCGCTTTTAGACACCGCACCATTTTCCACAGTGAAGATGACTTGACCGACTTTCACCTTCTCCCCCTGCTTCACATGGATGTCTTTTACCACCCCGCTGACAGACGATGGGACCTCGACGACCGCCTTGTCCGTTTCCAGTTCCATCACGGGCTGGCCTTCGGCAATGGAGGAGCCAGGCGTAATCATTAATCGCACAAGATCGCCCTGGTGCACATTCTCGCCCAGTTCGGGCAATTTAAATTCGGTCACGTGCCGTAGTCTCCCTTAGCTGTTGGCTGGATTCAGTTTTTCCGGATTGATCCCGAGATCTTTCACTGCGCGTTGAATCACATCCGGCGTGATTTGTTTTTCTTTCAACAACGCATAAAGCGTGCCCAGAACGATGTGCTTGGCATCCACTTCAAAGAAGTCGCGTAAAGAGGCGCGGCTTTCGCTGCGGCCAAATCCGTCCGTGCCGAGTGAAAGCAATGGACGCGGCATCCACTGCGAAATGGATTCCGGGAGCACCTTCATGTAATCGGATGCAGCTACAAGTACTCCGGACGTCTCTTTCAATCGCTGGGTCACAAACGGGACACGCGGCGTGCTTGATGGATGCAGCATGTTCCATCGCTCGCAGTCATTGCCGTCGCGGTACAGCTGCTTGTAGCTGGTCACGCTCCAGACATCCACTGCCACATCGTACTTTTCTTCGAGAATCTTCTGTGCTTTAAGCACTTCAAACATGATGGTGCCGCTGCCAAAAAGCTGCGCGCGGTGTTTGGCGTCTTTCTTTTGTGAAGTGCTAAAACGGTAAAGACCCTTCAGAATTCCTTCGCGAACATCCTTGCCTTCCGGCATCGCCGGCATGGGCAGAGGCTCGTTCATCACGGTGAGGTAGTAAAAGATGGACTCGCCATCCACGTACATGCGCTTGATGCCATCCTGAATAATGATGGCGATCTCATACGCAAATGCGGGATCGTAGGCAAGCAAGTTCGGCACTGGAAGCGCCAGCACGTGGCTGTGACCGTCCTGGTGCTGCAATCCTTCGCCGGCGAGGGTTGTGCGGCCCGCGGTGCCGCCTAACAGGAATCCGCGGCAGCGCATATCGGCCGCGGCCCAGATGAAGTCGCCAACGCGCTGGAAGCCGAACATCGAATAGTAGATGTAGAAGGGAATCGTGTTGACGCCGTAGGTCGCGTAGGCGCTGCCCGCGGCGATGAACGACGACATCGACCCCGCTTCGGTAATGCCTTCCTCGAGAATCTGCCCGTCCTTCGCTTCCTTGTAGTAGAGCAGCGTTTCCTTGTCGACCGGCTCGTAGAGCTGGCCGATGCTCGAGTA
>JANWKU010000231.1 GCA_025451215.1 Terriglobales bacterium | reverse complement strand
GCCACTGCCGTGTGCCTTGGTAGTGAAAAATGGCTGGAATAGATGGGCCTGGACTTCTTCGTCCATTCCACAACCGTTGTCCTCGACGATAAGTTCGATTTCTGGGAGAGAACTTCCCGGCCGAGCGCGGGCCATCAGAGAAATGCGACCGCCGTCAGGCATGGCGTCACGGGAGTTCAGAACCAGATTCAGTAAAACACGCTGCAACTGCGCCGACGACATTCGCACCCTCGCCAGTCCAGGCTCCTGCTCCAAAACAAGCTCGATATTGCCGCCCGCCAGCCGCGCCAAAAGGTCGTACATTTCAGTGATGACCAGCCCCACAGCGACCAGTCCAGCTTCATCGGTTTGCGGCCGGGCGACGGTTAGCAATTGCTGGATGAGTGCAGCCCCATTTTCTCCTGCGCGCCGGATACCATGTACATGCCGTTGCAAGCGGCTGTCAGGCGGCAGCTCTTTGCTCAGCAGGTCGGAATACAGAAGTACCCCGGTGATCAGATTATTAAAATCATGGGCCACGCTGCTGACCACGCGCCCCAGCACTTCCATACCTTCTGATTGCGGATCGCCACCATTGGCATTTCGATCAGGTCTGCGAAATTGAACTACAGCGCTCATGAGTTGTTATCGCGTAGGTTGAGCCCGGACTCTTTGTCTTGCATTCTGTCTCGCCCCTTCAGTCCCCTAACAACTCCCCTAACAGCACGCGGCGTTCCAATGGGGGAATCGGCCAAATACGGCATTTCCCCGAACGCAAACGAGGTGAAATTTTCTTTAATGGGAAGATCGGTTCCGGAACGGGAATCCTCCAGAATCGGTCTAGACCCTTCACCGTACTATGCAGTCTAGAAATAAAATGAAAGATTGCTAAGGGCAGACATCACGAAGATTAGGGAAAGTAACTGTTGAAATCCTCGGTCTTTTGAAATCGGTGGTCTTGTCGGCGTCTTCGGATTTTTTGTCAAATATCTTCGCCAATTCCCCAGATTTTGTCCGCTGCACTAGCTGCGGCTTGCGCCGAATCGCCATAGCCTCAATAATGGCTTAGTTGTCTTTAAGGTCTCCCAGGAATGAGCCAGGAAAAAGTACTGATTGTTGAGGACGAAGAATACGAGCGCACCGGCCTAGCCGAGCTACTCCTTGGCTGGGGCTATCGTGCCGAAACCGCCAAGGATGGACAAGAGGGTCTGGAGAAGATTTCCCAGTGGTCGCCTTCAATTGTGGTGACCGACCTCAAGATGCCGCGCATGGGTGGGCTCGAACTGCTGGAGCGCATAAGTTCCGAAGCAAACACCATTGCCGTCATCGTGGTCACGGCGCAGGGGACCATAGACAGCGCCGTCCAAGCCATGCGAGTTGGCGCCTACGACTACATTACGAAACCTATTGATACGGCCCGGCTGCGCACCATCCTGCAGAATGCGGCGGCACTGCTGGGTACGAAGGCGGAACTGGAAGTCACTCGGCGAAAGCTGCGGGACGCAGGCTCTTTAGGCAGCCTAGTTGGCTCTTCCAAAAAAATGCAGGAGATGTTCCGGCTGGTGGAGATGGTGGCCCCGAGCACGGCCTCTGTTCTTATCACTGGTGCCAGCGGTACTGGGAAAGAACTGGTGGCGCGCACCATCCACGAGCTAAGCCCGCGGCGCAACCGGCCTTTCATTCCCATTAACTGCGCGGCAATTCCGGAAACCCTGATTGAAAGCGAAATTTTCGGACATGAAAAAGGAGCCTTTACCGGTGCTCTCGAACGGCGTACTGGCTGCTTTGAACTGGCCGAAGGCGGAACCCTGCTGCTGGATGAAATTGGGGAAATGCCAATCGCGACCCAAGCCAAGCTGCTGCGCGTTCTCGAAGACCACAAACTGCGCCGGCTGGGAAGCAAAGTGGAGACAACGGTGGATGTGCGCGTATTGGCTGCCACTAACAAGGTCCCCGATGAAGCCGTGGCACGTGGCGAGCTTCGGAATGATCTGTATTACCGGCTGAATGTTTTTAATATCAACATGCCTCCGTTGCGCGAGCACAAAGAGGACGTACCGGAACTGGTGCAGCATTTACTGGTGGATATGAGCGCCAAACACGGACGAAAAGTCGCTACGGTCAGCGAGGCTGTGTTTAACCTGTTCCGCAATTACTCCTGGCCTGGAAATGTTCGAGAGCTGCGCAACACCCTGGAGCGAGCTGTAATTGTCTGTGACGGCGCGGTGATTGAAACCAAGCATCTGCCTCCGGCATTCGGGCAAGTCCCAACGCGTGTTTCCAATGATGATCCCGACGCGATCCGCCTTCAAGTTGGCACAACGGTCGGTGAAGCGGAGAAGTTGCTAATCGTAAAGACGCTGGAGTCCACGAACAACAACAAGACCCGGGCCGCCGAGATCCTGGGGATCAGCCTGAAGACTCTCCATAATAAGTTGAAGGAATACGGAAGCGCGCCGGAAGAAAAAGAACGAGAAGACGAGCAAGCGCAATAGCACAAACCTGGTAAGCAAGAAACGCCAAGGCCCCTAGAGCCATGCGCCGCAAAACTCAAATCGTTTTGGCCATCGCGTTCATGGTGGCGGCCCTTGTCACCACGTATTCGTATATCTATATTTCTCAGCTCTTGAGGCAGCGCATTGAGGAAGTGGACGAAACAGCCTCGAACCTCAGTTCTCAACTGGCATATCTGGCCACCAATGCCGTCCCCGATTTGAGCAGCACTCGCGTGGATACCGGCAACCCCGAGGCAGTACGACGTTCCATCGTCTATTACCTGAGCACGGACCGCAACCTCAACACGATGATGCAATCCATCTTGAGCAGCTGGCCGATGATCTACGAGACGTCCATTGTAGATTCCAAAGGGCGGGCGATTTTGGGCACGGACCCCGCGCGTACCGGACAAATACTTCCGGAACGTCCCGATTTCAGCCTTCTGCGTTCGGCCCGCATCCGGCGGCAGTTCCGCATGATTTACAGTCCGGCCACCACGTACGACGTAGTGGCACAACTGCAACTCAATGGCGCGCCCTTCGGGACCATCCATGTCGGCATTTCAACGGTGTTCATCAGGAATGAAATTACGCTGCGCCTCCAGCATGCGATTGTGTTTTCGGGAATCGCTATTTTATTTTCATTGATTTTCGCAGCTGGGCTTTCCCACATCGCTCTGGGACCTTTGGAACGCATTAACCGCACGCTCGACAGCGTCGCAGGGAGCGTCGAGAATTCCGAGGAAGCAGAGAGTCATGATGAATACGGATTGGTCTCACTGAAAATTGCCTCCATCGGGCAGCAAATGCGCGATGCGAAGGAGATATTTTCCGCGTTAAAAGACAACGTGGACCAGATCATGGGGAATTTGCAGGATGGGCTAGTGCTGTTCACTCGTGACTCGCGCATTGTTCTGGTCAGTGCGTCGGTGGAACGGTTCCTAGGGCGGCCTCGGCAGGAATTGCTGGGCCGCATGGCAAAAGAAGTCTTTTCCAGAAATTCGGCGCTTGGGATCCAGGTGCTGGAAGCGTTTCGCCTGAGAAGCGCAATTGTCCCGCAAGAAACCGAATCTCCAAGCGGAAAGCGGATTGAGCTTTCTCTGGACTTCATTCAGGAAAAAGGGACGCCCATTGGTGCGCTCATGACCTTGCGTGACGCCGAATCGGTGCGGCGCATTGAAGATGAGATCGAACTCTCGCGGCGCATGTCCGCCAGCGGCCGACTCACACGCGGCGTTGCCCATGAGGTGAAAAATCCCATCAATGCAATTGTTCTGCACCTGCAACTCTTGCAGAACAAGCTACAACAGATTGACCCAGACACGCGCCGCCACATGGAAATCATTGATAGTGAAATCCATCGCCTGGATCGCGTGGTGCAAATTCTGGTGGACTTTACCCGCCCGCGCGACCTGCACCTGGAGGACACCGACCTGCGCCGCGTGTTGGAGGATGTGGCGCAATTGGCCGCGCCCGACGCCGAGCAACATGGAGTAAAGATCACGCGCGACCTGGCCAAAGAACCATTGCCAGTGAAGGTGGATGTGGACTTCATGAAGCAGGCGATTCTTAACGTCGTGTTGAACGGAATCCAAGCTATGCCGCAGGGAGGAAAGCTATCGCTCTCTGTCCGCAAGGAAGATGATTTTGTGCTGACGGAAATTCAGGATGAGGGTGGCGGCATTCCCGCCGAGTTACAGGAAAAAATCTTTGAGCTTTACTTCACCACGAAAAAGAGCGGCACCGGCATCGGTCTGGCGCAAACCTACCAGATTTTGCAATGGCATTACGGCTCGGTGGACTTCGAATCTATTCAGGGGCAGGGCACGACTTTTAGGCTTCGCATTCCACTCGCGGAGTTGCGCTCCGAGAGCTTGCGGGAAGAGGCGACAAAAGTATGAGCGCCCGTTGGCCGCGCACTAAGATCATGAAAGTCATCGCGATGTCAGGATTGCTGTGCGTATTTTTATGGCGGCCAGCGGGCGCACAAACAACCGCTGCGCAAGCGGGAGCTCCACAATCCCTGGCTGCTGAAAATGATGCGCAACAAACTCTGGCCACTTCCGAGGCGCCTGCCGCGACGGACGATCCGCATTCAGTTTCTCCCGAGGCAACGCACGTGGCCCAGGCTTCTCCAGATTTCTCTCGCAAAAAAGACGCAGCACAGGCTTCGTCCGCAAAAAAACCTGTGAGGACTCGCCCTCGCGCGCAAATAAAAAATCAGACCTCGAAGTCGCCGCTTCAGGTGGCCCCCGCGGCGTCCGCTGCAAGTGCGCCCGCCGTTCCTGGCGTCAATGATTTCGCGCCGGGAAAAATTGTGATATCCAACGGCGGCGCAAAAGAAGTGCGGCTGCAACTGACGCCAACTGCCACTCCCGCGGAAGCTGCGCAACAGCGGCAGCAAACCAGAAACCTGATGTTTATCACCAACGAGAATCTGAAGCGCATCGCCGGTCACGACCTGAATCCGAACCAGCAGGACATGCTCGAACAGGTGCATAACTATATGACCCAGGCGCGGGCCGCCGATAGCGCCGGAGAACCGCGGCGGGCGCAAGTTCTCGCCTCCAAGGCGCGGCAACTGTCGGACGACCTGGCTGGAGTGCGTACCATCCTCAAGTTCTGGCCGTGGTAGCATCTGTTTGCCCTTTTACAAATACCGGACCATCCACGATGCGCATTTCAGCACCGCAATCACCGCCCTCTGCTGCGGCGGCAACTTTTAAAAATTGTGATAGCTCGATAAAATTTTGGCAGGTCGTCCTTGCCGGCTTTGCCGTGCGCATCGTAGGAATTTTTTTATTTCATACCTGGCGCATTGATTTGGCCAAGGACGAATCGGCGAACATCGCCGCATCGCTCGCCGCAGGCCACGGCTTCGCCAATCCCTTCGGAGGCCATACTGGCCCCACTGCCTGGCTTGGGCCCGTGTATCCGTATCTTTTGAGTTGGGTATTTAAGGTTTTTGACACCTTCACGCGCGTTTCGGTCTTCGCCGCCCTAGTGGGCAATTCTTTTATCTCTGCGCTAACGGCCATTCCCGTATTTGTGATTGCGCGAAAAACTTTTAATTTGAAAGTCGCCCGCTGGTCTGCCTGGTTGTGGGCGCTTTTTCCGTACACAGCGTACTGGGCCATTCGCTGGGTTTGGGATACCTCGCTCTCCGCCCTGGTATTCACCCTCCTTTTCATGATGACGCTGATTCTGGCGGAGTCCGCATCGCTTTCAAAGTGGCTTCTTTATGGGCTGCTGTGGGCGCTTGCAGGCTTAACCAACACAGCGGAGTTGGCATTCCTTCCTTTCGCGGCCGTTTGGCTCATGTATCAACAACCGAATCGCGGCAGAGTTTTTTGGCGCAATGCTATCTTATCGATCGTGGTATTTCTCGCTGCGTTGACACCCTGGACAGTGCGCAATTACAAGGTGTTCCACAAATTCATGCCCGTGCGGGGAAATTTTGGGGTGGAATTTCATTTAGGCAACACCTTGAATGCTGAAGGCCTGTGGCAGTTCTGGCTCCATCCTTCGCAGGATCCGAACGAGTTCAAACTTTATAAAGAGATCGGTGAAGTTGCTTATGCGAAATCGAAGCTCAACCAAACGCTGACATTTATTCATCAGCATCCTGGACATTTCGCCTTCCTGACAACGGCGCATTTTGTTTACTACTGGGCAGGAGTTCCGCACTCTGAGAAATATCGCGGAATTTATGCGCTGAAGAGTTCCATGTTCCTGGCTTCGACTCTGCTCGCTATCTTCGGCATGGCTCAGGCCATACGGAAGCGGCAACCGGGCGCAATCCTTTATGTACTGCTGCTGTTAAGTTATCCGACGATTTATTACATCACTTTTGCGCATCCGCGCTATCGCCATCCGATTGAACCAGAGATATTGATTCTCGCTGTCTACATTTTTACCGAGGCTGAGAAGCGGCCTCGCACGACAGCAATCGGAATTTCAAATTCGTAGCAATAGAATTTACGAATCAGGCACGCACGGTTGGCCCTGTCGCATTTTTCCGATAGATTAACTCATGCGTGTGATTTTGCAGAAGCGTCCGCTGCGGTTCATTTTCGCGGCGAACATGATCTCGATGCTGGGCAGCGGCATGAACTCCGCCGCCGTCGCGTGGTACATTCTCCAAGCCACGCATTCTGAGATGGCGCTGGGAACATTTGCCGTATTGCAGACGCTGCCCGCCATGTTCCTGCTTCCATTCACTGGCGTCATCATTGACCGGGAAGACCGCCGCCGGATCGTCATGATCCTCGACGCCGTCCGCGGCGTCATCATCGTGATTGTTGCCATCCTTGCCTTCCAGCACCGGGTTAAAGTTTGGGAACTTTACGTGATGAACACGCTGGTCGCCGCCGGCTTCTGGATGTTCTGGCCCACGATCACGGCACTGATTCAGGAACTCACGCCCGACGAAGAGTTCGTCCACGCAAATACATTTCTTCTCGCCGGTATTCAGGGCGGATGGTTGATCGCCGGTTCCATTGTCGGCTTTGTGTACAACCGCATCGGACTGGGCGGAGTCTTGCTCATTGATTTCTCTACATATTTCGTCTCTTTTCTCTGCTATTTGGCGGTGAGAAAGGGCAAGCATGTTGTAGTGCCGTCCGGGCCGCACCTGGATATCGCTTTGGCGGAAAGCGCGGTTGCGAAATTCTGGCGCGAGATGCGTGAAGGCCTGGTTTTTCTGCGCGGGAAGCGGGACATGATTTTTTTGGGCATTACCTGGGCGCTGTTTTTAGGAGCAATGATGACCGGAGTTGTGGTCATCCCGCCCTTGAGTGACCAGATACTTCACGCGGGAGCGGTCGGGTATGGCTGGCTGAATGCCTCCTGGGGATGCGGTGCCTTTTTTAGTGCGCTTTACGCGCCGCAAGTCATTGCGTCCATCGGTGCGCGACGCTCAATTACCTTTTCTATGGGGGCGCTTGCAATTTGCATGTCACTCTCCCCGCTTTCGCCGCTGCTGGCCATTGCCGTAATTCTTTTCGCCATTATGGGCACTGGACGCGGCGTCAGTAGTGTGGCCATCAATACCAGCCTAATGGAGCAGGTTCCCAAGCACTTCATGGGGCGCGTGCAGAATACTTTTTATTTTGCTGGGACGGCATTGCAGGTAGTTTTGGGACTGGCCGTGGGCGCGGTTTCGCAATACAATCTCATCGCCGGATTCGCCCTTATCGGCATAGTGTATGCGCTTGCTTTTGTAGTTTCCAGTTGGCCAGTGACCAGCAGCGTGCGACCAGAAGAGGCAGGCGTAGCAAATTGATTCCTGAAGCCTGAAATGTACAATCTGCATTTGCTTCCTGTTATCCTTTATTTTCAAAACACATAGGAGACATCATGTCATTCAGCCTCGAAGGCCGCGTTGCCGTCGTTTTTGGAGTAGCAAACAAGCGATCCATCGCCTGGTCCATCGCGCAAGGACTTCACGAAGCTGGAGCAAAGGTTGTCATTACGTATCAGAACGAACGTCTGGAAATGGAAGCGAAGGATCTTATTCTCTCACTGCCTGGCGCAGAAGGTTTCATGTGCGATGTTTCCAACGATCAAGCCATCGAGAAATTGTTCGCGCAATTGAAAGAACGCTATGGCAAGCTGCACGTAATTGTGCACAGCGTAGCCTTTGCTCCTCCGGCGGAACTGAGCGGCGAATTCATCAATACCACCCGGGAAGGCTTCCGCATTGCCCACGATGTCAGTGTCTATTCCCTGATTGCGGTTTCACGCGCCGCCGCGCCGCTCATGGAAGACGGCGGCAGCATCATAACCATGAGCTATTACGGCGCAGAAAAAGTAGTGCCCCATTACAACGTAATGGCGGTGGCGAAAGCCGCGCTGGAATGCACAGTCCGTTACCTTGCTTTTGATTTGGGCAAACGCAAAATTCGCGTGAATGCAATTTCCGCAGGCCCGATCAAGACCCTCGCTGCCCGCGGAATCTCGGGACTGGGCGACATGCTGAAAGCTCACGCGGAGCGCGCTCCTTTGCAGCGCAATGTAGATGTAAAGGAGGTTGGATCCACCGGAGTGTTTCTCGCTTCCGACGCCAGTTCCGGCATCACCGGCGAAACCATTTACGTGGATTGCGGTTACAACGTGATGGGGTTCTGAACTTACACGCAGTTGAACAGTTATTGGGTTTTATCCATCTTCGCATGCCGATGAATGAATTTCCGGTCGAGGTCAGGATAAAACTCATCCGCCAGACCGCCTAAACTTCCATACAACATCGCAATCCCCGCGCGGCTCATAGTTAGCGCAAATCCGCGTTCGTTTTCCGGATAGTACAAATTCGACACTCCTCCAGCAGAGAGCGCTCCCAGCGTGTTGGACCAGCCGAAGGAACGTCCGCCAGCATCGGTGTGACATTCGACTTCCTGTACTAGCGCGTACCCAATGCGGTGCAGGGTTGAGCCCTTACCCAGGCGGAAATATCTTGGATCATCTTTGAACAGCACGGGATAGAAATAATTGCTGAAGAACCCGCTGGAGACTTGATCCGCGAAAGCCGCGCCATAACGCTTGCCGTATCCCGCCGCGCCTTGTCCGTACTCCGGAAATTCATCCTGCGCCTGGCTGATGCCGGCCTGCAAACCAACCAGCGCAAATTCTGCGGGATCGAAAGCTGATTTAACGAACAGATGGAATTTTTCTTTTGGCGCGAGGGGAGGAGCGTTGCGGCGATCGGTAACGGTAAATTGCGGCACGACGCCCAGCATGCGCTGAGACTGCTCTTTCTTCTCGATCTGCTGCTCAGTTTTTTGCGGTGCGTTCTTTTGCTGGCTGGTGGTGTTCTGTCCGGTAGGCGATTGCGCGGCATTCTGATTTTGGCCCGCACACAAGCTTGCGCCAACCACAAGCAGGAAAAGGCAGGCACCTCGCAGCGGAAGGAAGCTCATTCTACGTTAGGATGGCGAATCAGTGCCGGAAGATGCCGACCGTTATTTTCCGCTCATTTTCATCCAACCGGTCGAGCACGATCTCCACATCTTTATCGCGCTCAAATCGTTTGAACTTTTCGCCCCATTCAATCAGCAGAATGCCATTCTCGGCGATCAGGTCGTCTAATCCCAGCGTCTCGAGCTGTCGCGGCGTGTCCACCCGATAGAGATCAATGTGGTAGAGCGTAGCTGCGGGGCCGCGGTATTCGTGAATCAGAGTAAACGTCGGGCTGGTGACATCTTCTTCTTGCGCGGCATGAAAAGCTGCGGCAATTCCCTTCACCAGCGTCGTCTTTCCGGCGCCTAAATCACCGCGTAGCAGTACCAACTTCGGCGGAGACAGCATTTCCGCAAGCTCACGCCCAAGTGCAATCGTCTCATCAGCAGAATGGGTGGTGAACTCGCGCGTGGTCTTCTGGACGGTGCTCATTGATCCTGTCTCGGTCTTTACCGTCAATGATACCGTCAATCAATCAAGCCGACGATTCTTTAACTACGGCCAGTTGAACACCGTGCAGCTAGAACGTGCTTTTGGGCGGTGCGTTCAATCCTGAACGCAAGCCGAGGAAGCTGCGGTCCGACACCGCATCCACCATCATGCGCAGTGCGCGATGATCGTCGTCGCCCATTGCGATAAAGCGGAATGGCTGCAGCGAGCCTTCGACCGCTCCCATGGGATGCAGCATTTCGGCCATGCCGCGCACCGGGCCGGCGTCGGCGCTGAAAACAACCTCAACGAAGTCGCCCTGGCTCAGGGCCTTGGCAAGTCGCAACAGGCCGCCGGTAATCGAAACAGTTTGCAGTTTTGCCTTGGCGTGCCGTCCGTCTTCCAAAAGCACCATTGCCGGTACCGAACCGCGAAGGTGAACTCTGGGTGCGCGCCGCTGAGGATGTGGTTGGGGGAAGTGAGTCATAGGAAGAAAGTAATACGAGACTGGGTTTATGGGCAGATTACTGAAGCGCGTGTCCGGATTCTCGATCTTCCCTGATTACTACCCCGGAAAGCTCTCCCAGCAAGGGCTTTAGCTGCATTAACTATATGGTTAATGTACGGATTCAGGCTTGAGAAATCAGACTCTTGTGATTGTGGTGGCGGCCGCCCTCTGGGTCCGGCGGATGGCTTCAGGGAGTCCGATGAGCAGGTCGGTCGCGATCAGCGATTGCTCACCCATGCTTTCGCACGCAACATCTCCCGCTAAGCCATGCAAATGGACGGCGGTGATGACAGCCTGCAACGGGCGCGAAGGATTTTGAGCGAGAAAACCTGCGACCATGCCGGTGAGAATATCGCCCGTGCCGCCTGTCGCCATTCCCGGGTTTCCTGTCGTGTTTACCCACACTTCGTCGCCCGGCTCCGCGATCAAAGTCCGGTCGCCTTTGAGAACGACAATCAAATCATGCTCTCGTGCAAAATTCCTTGCGATGTTTAATCGGTCTTTTTGCACGTCCGCGGTCGAACAACCTGCCAGCCGCGCCATTTCGCCGGGATGCGGCGTAATCACAATTGTTCGGCCCTTGCCGTTCAATTCTGCGGATCGGCCTTCGAAGGCGTTAAGGCCATCAGCGTCGAGAACAATTGAGGTCTTATACTTTGCCACCGCTTTTCGTACCAGTTCGGAAGTTTGCAGATGGCGAGAAATTCCCGGCCCAATCGCGAGCACTGTTTTCTTGTCCGCGAGTTCGTCCAATTTCCCGCTGGTAAAGGCCTCCAGAGCGATGCTGCCCGTTTCGGTTTCCGCCAGCGCCTCCGTCATGAGTTCAGGATGAAAGCTTGCCACGGTAGGCAGAACCGACTTCGCGGTTGCAACCGTTGCCAATCCCGCCCCAGAGCGCAGTACGGACATGCCAGCCATGGCGGCGGCCCCGGACTTCCCCGATGATCCACCAAGGACGAGCACATGCCCATACATTCCCTTGTTGGAGTCCCGAGGACGCGGAGCAAGCAAGGATGAAATATCTGCAGCGGCAATTAAATTCAATTGCCGCGAGGAGACAATGGCTTCGTTTGGCGATCCAATCGGCGCAATGATGGTTGGGCCGGAAGTAAGCTGGCCAAAAACGTGCGCAGGACGAGGAGCGGTAAACGTCACGATGGCATGAGCTCTGGCAACTAAGCCGCTCTGTTCTTTTGAGTCTGCATCCGCCCCGGAAGGAATATCCACGGCAACTACCGGCGCGGAATTCGTATTCATCAAAGCAATCGCGTCCGCATACAGACCGCTCACTGGCGGACGAAAACCTGTACCTAGAATGGCATCAACAAGAAGATCGGCCTCAAACTCTTGCTGGGCATTCTGCAAATCAGCAGGCGTCTTGATTTCAACGGCTTTCACCGGCAACCGTGAAAACATTGTTGCCGCATCGCCACGCAGCTCCGCGGATGAAGCAAGCAAAACAACTTTCACTTCCCTTCCCGCTTCGCGCAACTTGCGAGCAGCCACAAAACCATCGCCGCCGTTGTTACCCTTTCCACAAATAACGGCAATACGCTTCGCCTGCGGATACTCTTCCGCTACAAATTCCGCCACGGCCGTTCCCGCGTTTTCCATCAGCGTAAGCGAAGGGACACCGTACCGTTCGCTGCTCAGGCGGTCTATTTCGCGCATCTCGGCGGCGGTAACGATCTTCATAGTCGAGTCTCATCTACACTCTAAAACAAAAGCCCTCCGCATGATACGGAGGGCCGCAACAAACACCTAAACGTCAATCCGTCATGGTTGGCGAGGTCTTATTTCCAGCCGCCGCCAATCTTTGCACGCGGCTGTGCTTGCGCCCATACGTGAAATAAATCACCAGCCCGATCACCAGCCAAATCACCAACCGGGCAAGAGTCCACCCCGAAAGCGAAACGATCAACAACCCTGAAAAAAGAATTGCAAGGATGGGAACTAAGGGAACCATTGGCGTCTTAAATGGACGCTCAATCTCTGGGTGTTTTTTACGCAGAACCCAAACTCCCGCGCTGACTAGCATAAATGCCAGCAGGGTTCCCACGCTGGTCATTTCATCCAGAATGCGCAAAGGTAGCACCGTTGCAAGAATGGCTACCCCGAATCCAATAACAATCGAATTAATATATGGAGTACGAAATCGAGGGTGGATTTTGCTCGCCCAAGGCCATAGCAACCCATCACGAGACATGGAATAGAAAACCCGCGACTGGCCAAGTAACATTACGAGCATCACAGTAGCAAGGCCCCCTAAAGCGCCAATTTCCACAAGATAAGTGGCCCACAGATGTCCTGTAGCGCGTATCCCAACAACAACCGGATCGGGCACCATAAGCTGGGTATAAGGGACCAGGTGTGTAAGCAATCCTGAGACAAGGATATAAAGAACCGTGCACACAACCAGCGAACCCAGAATGCCGATGGGCATATCTTTCGCGGGATTTTTTGCTTCCTGCGCCGCGGTCGAAACAGCGTCAAAGCCAATGTAGGCAAAAAACACAACTCCAGCGCCTCGAAGAATACCTGACCACCCAAACTCACCTCTCACGCCGGTATTCGGGGGGATGAAAGGATGCCAGTAGTTGGAATTCCATCCGTGCGAGGTCAGGAAAGCTACTGCAAGCGCAATGAAGATGCACACCACGCTGACCTTCAAAATAACGATGGCTGTCGTAAAGTTCGCCGATTCCTTGATGCCGATTACAAGAATCGTTGTGATGACCAGGATAATGATAAAACCGATGTAGTCATACTTGAGTTGCATCGTGTGCCCGTGCAACATAAAATGTGATGTCGGCATTATGGGCAATTTCCAGCCCATGTCCTGGAAGAATGCCCGCAAGTGGCCGCTCCATCCCACGGCAACAGTGGCTGCACCGAACGCATATTCCAGGATTAAGTCCCAGCCGATGATCCACGCGATAAACTCGCCCAGCGTTGCGTAGGAATATGTATAGGCGCTTCCGGCGATGGGAATCATGGAAGCGAATTCCGCGTAACACAGACCGGCAAACGCGCAGGCAATGCCGGCAAGCACGAATGAAATCAAAATCGCGGGGCCGGCAAACTGGGCCGCCGCCTGCCCGGTGATTACAAAAATTCCCGCGCCAATAATGGCGCCGATTCCCAGCGTCACCAGGTTTGTTGCGCCTAGAGCGCGGCGAAGCCCATGCTCGCCATCATTTTTGGCTTCATTCAGAAGAGTGTTTATATCTTTTGTCGCAAACAATCTAAGACTCATTGCTCACCTTTGGCGCGCCCGAGTTCCATGCGTAATACACCGGAATTCCCAGCAGTACGATAATTAGCCCCGGCCAAGTGTACTGTGGTTTGTAGCGTAATAACACAACGTCGATGAATAAAGCCATCACAATATAGACCGCGGGTAGCACCGGATAACCGAAAGCTCGGTATGGCCGCTCGGCGGTTGGCCGCGTCTTGCGCAGCACGAAAAGACCGATGATTGTGAGAACGTAAAATACCAGTACCGCGAAGATAATATAATCCAGCAACTGCCCGTAACTTCCCGAGAGGCACAGGAAACAAGTCCACACCATCTGCACCATCAAGGAAGCAACCGGAGTTTTGTATTTTGGATGCAGCTTGGCTACGTTGCGGAAAAACAAACCATCCTTCGCCATGGCGTAGTAGACGCGCGCGCCCGCCAGGACAAGTCCGTTCACACAGCCGAATGTCGCGATCATGATGGCCACCGCCATCAAAGAACCACCAAAACCGCCAAACATTTGCGTGAGCACTGCGGTGGCTACGCGGTCTTCAGTAGCAAACTTAATGCCGCGCTCCATGATGGTTGCGCCGTGCATGCTGCCATTCAGGGGCAGCACATTGAGATAAATAAAGTTGCAGGCGACGTAGAGGGCAATTACCGTGCCCGTGCCCAGCGCGAGAGACAATGGTAGGTTCCGGCTGGGATTTTTCACCTCGCCGGCGGTGAATGTCACATTGTTCCAGGCGTCAGCGGAAAACAACGATCCGACTTGCGCCACGGCAAGAATCGTCAGCACTCCTACCCACGCAGTTGGTCCCCCGACCCCCACTTGCACCGCGTGCCGTATGCTCCAACCGGCGTTGTGCCAAAAGTTTCCATGAAAATTGGCCAGAAGCGCGGGAAGATTGCGCCCGATCAGCAAGCCCGCAATCACCAGCCCGAACAATGCAGCGGCCTTGGTGAAGGTAAAAATATTCTGAATGAAGGCGCCAGTTTTAACTCCGAAGATATTCACGATGGACAAGAACACCACCACCAGAACGGCGACCAGGCTCTGCGTGTTCAGCCCAACGTCCATGTTGCCAAGCACCATGGGCCCAATTGGAATGGCGGGAACTTTCCAGAAATGGAGGATCCAATGAGACGAAGAAATCGAAGGGAAAAACACGCCGAGAAACTTGCCGAACGCCACGCCCACGGCAGCGATGGTTCCTGTTTGAATCACCAAAAATAACGTCCAGCCGTAAAGAAATCCCCATAGCGGTCCAAGGGCTTCACGGAGATACACATACTGCCCGCCTGCGCGCGGCATCATCGCCGCAAGTTCTCCGTAACTGAGCGCAGCCACGATGGTCATAAATCCCGTGACAAGCCAAGCAGCGATCAGCAGGGCCGGAGAATCCACCTCGCGGGAGATTTCCGCGGAAACAATAAAAATGCCGGAGCCAATCATGGAACCCATCACCAGCATGGTGGCGCTGGTCAGGCCCAAGCCTTTGACGAATTCACTATCCTGGCGCGGAGCTTCCGGGCCGTAATTGGAAATAGCAGGCGATGTGGGGGGCTTAGCTTCAGTGCTCACGGATCTCCTGTTCAGGCAGGACTATGTTG
>JANWKU010000230.1 GCA_025451215.1 Terriglobales bacterium | reverse complement strand
CGGACGCATTAGGCTGAACGACGCCGATATCCAACATTTTGCCATCCGACTGGCGCATGACTTGATAGAGCGGGCCGTTGTAGGACGCGTACAGCGCGCGCGTGGTGCTATGGGCAGCGACGCAGGGGTCGCTGGCCTCGGCATAAATATCGCACGGACCTTTCGGCCTGGACACAGAAACATTGGCATGCGTTCCTGCCTGTTGCGCAGTCGTTGAGGAGACGCCAAAAAACGTGAACGCTAATGCGAGCGCAAGCGCGAGATTAATTTTCATTTTCGTATTTATCCTGTCTGCCCTGGCCGAACTCAGTACCGCATCTAAAGGTCTGTCGTCCCTCAGGGAAACACAAGCGAATCTACCGGCAAGGGCCGTGTCAGAGCCAAAGTGGCTCCCGCGTGGTGCGGCGTTTATCTTGCCACGCGTTCTGCCTGCAACTGTTGCAACGCGTACACATTCACTTCGCCTCGTTGCAACGCGGAAATTCCTTCAGCAGCGGCGCGGGCGGCGGAGAGCGTGGTTATGGTCGGGATTCGTGCGGTAACGGCGGCGCGACGGATGGCCTTCTCGTCGAAGAATGGGTCAGGGCCCTGCGGTGTATTTATGATCAGTTGAATACGGTCGCCTTTGATTAAGTCCACCACATGAGGACGGCCCTCTTTCACCTTGAAAACACGGTCGCAGGCCATGCCGGCGGCTTCGATCACGTCCGCGGTCCCGGCGGTGGCGACTAGTTTGAATCCCATGTCCATAAATTTGCGGGCGACTTCTGCGACATGCAGCTTGTCATGGTCGGTTACGCTGATGAAGACGCAGCCTTGCGTCGGCAATTTTTGTCCGGCAGCCAGCTGGGCCTTGGCGAAGGCTTCGCCGAAGGTGTCGGCCACGCCCATCACCTCACCCGTAGACTTCATCTCAGGGCCTAGCACTGTGTCCACGCCGGGAAATTTATTCCAGGGGAAAACCGGCGACTTCACGTAGTACGACGATCCCGTGTCGAGGTCTTTTTTCTGCTTGATATTTTCCGGTAGAAATTCGCGTAGCTTGCGGCCGGTCATAAGGCGCGAGGCGATCTTCGCCATAGGCACGCCCGTGGCTTTGGAAACATATGGCACGGTTCGCGACGCGCGCGGATTGACTTCAAGAACATAGACCTTGCCGCCGTCAGTTTCCGTAAATCCACTGCGCGGGATAGCGAACTGAATATTCATGAGCCCGACAACTTTGAGCGCGCGAGCCAGTTTGAATGTGTACTCCCGCATACGAGCAAGCAGATGTTCCGGGATATCCACGGCTGGAAGTACGCAGGAAGAATCGCCGGAGTGGATTCCCGCCTCCTCAATGTGCTGCATGATGCCGCCGATGACGACATCTTCGCCGTCAGAGAGAGCGTCCACGTCTACTTCGACCGCGTCTTCGAGGAAGTGATCAATGAGCACGGGCCGATCCTGCGAATATTCGACGGCCTCTTTCATGTATCGGACAACGGTTTCTTCGTCGTAAGCGATGACCATGGCGCGGCCGCCAAGAACATAGGAAGGCCGCACTAATACTGGATATCCAATGCGCTTTGCGCCTTCCACGGCTTCTTCTAGCGATGCGGCCATCGCGCCGGGGGCCTGCGGAATTCCAAGTTCGTCGAGCAGTTTGCCGAAATGTTTACGGTCTTCCGCGAGGTCAATGCACTCAGGCGAGGTGCCGATAATCTTTACGCCCGCATTCTTCAACGGCATGGCAAGGTTCAGCGGAGTTTGTCCACCGAACTGCACAATCACGCCAACTTCCGCACCGCCGGAAGTTTCGTGTTCGTAGATTGCAAAGACGTCTTCGAAAGTCAGCGGCTCGAAGTAGAGGCGATCGCTGGTGTCGTAGTCGGTGGAAACCGTTTCAGGATTGCAGTTCACCATGATGGTTTCGTATCCGTCCTCGCGTAACGCGAAGGAAGCGTGGCAGCAGCAGTAGTCGAACTCAATTCCCTGCCCGATGCGGTTAGGGCCGCTGCCTAAAATCATGACTTTTTTCTTTTTGGTCGGCGCGGCTTCGTCTTCTTCTTCGTAAGTGGAATAAAGATATGGAGTGAAACTTTCAAATTCCGCGGCGCAGGTGTCCACACGCTTGTACACCGGTTTCACACCGTGTTTCTTGCGGAGATGGCGAATCTTTTCCTGATCGCCTTTGCCACTCAAACGCCATGTTCCGGCGAGGCGGCCGTCGGAGAATCCCATGCGCTTGGCGTCACGAAGGACTTCCGTGGGAACGGATTCCATCGGATGCTTCTCCAACTCCATCTGCATGTCGTTAATTTCTTTGAGCTGGTAGAGGAACCAGGGGTCCATCGAGGTCATCTTGGCAACTTGCTTGACTGTGTGTCCCTGGCGGAGGGCGTAGCGAACATACGACAGGCGCTCGGGATGCGGCGTGACTAGACGCTGGGTGAGGATTTTCGGTTCGATCTTTTCTCCGCCGATGCGCTTACCGGTATCAAGCGCGCGGACGCCTTTCATGAGAGCTTCCTTGAAGGTGCGGCCAATGGCCATCACTTCCCCGACGGACTTCATCTGAGGGCCAAGGTTTTCATCGGCTCCGGGAAATTTCTCGAACTGCCATTTGGGAATTTTTACGACAACGTAATCGAGCGTCGGCTCGAAGCACGCTGGAGTTTTGCGTGTGATGTCGTTGGGAATTTCGTCGAGCGTATAGCCGACCGCGAGCTTCGCGGCGATTTTTGCGATTGGGAATCCTGTCGCTTTCGATGCTAATGCGGAAGAGCGCGAGACGCGCGGGTTCATCTCGATCACAACCATGCGTCCGGTTGTGGGATGAACTCCGTACTGAATGTTCGAACCGCCGGTATCCACGCCGATTTCACGAATGACCGCGATGGAAGCGTCGCGCATAGCCTGGTATTCGCGGTCGGTGAGCGTCTGCGCGGGGGCGACGGTGATGGAGTCACCCGTATGCACGCCCATGGGATCAAAATTTTCAATCGAGCAGATGATGATGACGTTGTCTTTGGTATCCCGCATCACCTCCAACTCAAATTCTTTCCATCCCAGAACGGATTCTTCAATCAGTGCTTCGTGGACCGGAGAAAAATCAAGGCCGCGGGCCAGGACTTCCAGAAGCTCTTCGCGGTTGTAAGCAATGCCGCCACCAGAACCGCCTAGAGTGAAGCTGGGCCGAATGATGACGGGAAAGCCGATCTTCCCTGCGAACTCGAGGCCGTCTTTGACATTGTTCACCAGCAGGGATTTGGGAACATCGAGTCCAATCTTCTGCATCGCGTCTTTAAAGAAGAGACGGTCTTCGGCCTTTTTGATTGCGCCGACGTTCGCGCCGATAAGGATGACGTTGTATTTTTCAAGAATGCCTGTGTCTGAGAGTTCAATCGCAAGGTTCAGCGCGGTCTGACCGCCGACGGTGGGCAGCACAGCAAAACCCGCGCCAGGCGACATTTCGCGTTCAATTCGAATAATCTCTTCCAGATATTCTTTTGTCAGTGGCTCGATATAGGTGCGGTCGGCGACTTCGGGATCCGTCATGATGGTCGCGGGGTTCGAGTTCGCCAACACCACTTCGTAACCTTCCGACTTAAGCGCCTTGCAAGCCTGCGTGCCGGAGTAGTCGAACTCGGCCGATTGTCCAATGATGATGGGGCCGGAGCCAATGATGAGGATTTTAGAGATGTCAGTTCGTTTGGGCATTTTTAGTCAACCACTGCTATGTGCTGTTTGTTTGGAGCCGGGAGTCGCTTAACCTTTCCTTCTCTCATCAAAATCCCAAGCACGCTGTAACTCAAATAGTTTTTCGAACCACCGCCATAATCGCTCTGTAGCCCAAGACTGTTAGCTACATCGTAATTAGTTAAACCATTCTTGTTAGCTTTTACTGTCTCGAATACCGCACCTTTTAAGTGATCCAAAGCTATTTGTGCCTTTTCAACTGAACCAGATGGAACAATAAGATCACTTCTTTTGCTAAGTCTTGTCCCCGAAGGCACAACCACATTGGTAAGAAGACCACCTCTGTCTTGTGTCCCAAATGCACCAATCAATTCTGCTTCGACTCTCAAAGCTTCGGGCTCAGATAGTCCTTCGACTAATTTAATCGTAAGCACCTTCAGCCCAGCTTTGTGAATCTCACTTATCCGTCGACCTTTAGCGGATTGATCAATTTGTAATTCATGCTCCCAAGCGCGTGTACCGGTACCTTTGCCGATATAAAAAGCTCTAGCTGGATTAGATCGGGGATCCTTCAAAGCATAAACGTAAAATACGCTCCGAGTTTTCACCCCTTTCCCGCCTCCATCATCTTCATAAAATCCTTAAACAGATAATGCGCCTCACGCGGGCCGGAGCCGATGATGAGGATTTTAGAGATGTCAGTTCGTTTAGGCATTTGTTAAGCGCCTTTGGGGAGTTGCATTTGGTCCTGTGCTCGCAACTTGTAAGCTTCCACGTAAATACTTTCATGACGCCGTTGCGCTAATTCCAGTCCCGCAAGGTTCATTATCCGACTCTCCGAGAAGTTACTCAGTTGCGCATTTTCAAATCCGGCTTCATCCAACATGCCTAGCAACGAACGTCCGTCAAACATCTGTTGGTGGTGCGCGCCGCGGTGAAACAAATCCTGCCATGTGTGACTTAGCGACAAGCGTTCTATAAACCGATGAGACGCCATTGAATCAGGATCGGACAAATAATCTTGCACCAATTGCTTAAGATCTGGCACGACAATGCGCAAAACCCCACTCGGCTTCAGCACGCGCAGGCACTCTTTTGTCAGAAAAAGTGATTGCGCATATGTGAAATGCTCGAACGTATGCGAGGAGTAAATACAATCTACGGTCTCGTTACCGAAAGGCAATCCTCTTAATACATCATGCCGATGCACGCTTTTCGGCCATGCTGGAACACGGAAGAGGCTGCGCAGAACGGGGATGCGCGACAACCAGATCGTCGGAGAGTTATCGATGTTGTACCAACCATCCGCAACGGAAGTTCCACAACCAATATTCACACCTAAAAAAACCTCGGCGTGTGGTTGTTGTTCTTTCGCAGGTGCGGATGCGGCGTTCATTACCCCTTAAATTCCTCCATCATCTTTACAAAATCCTTAAACAGATAATGCGAGTCGTGCGGGCCGGGCGATGCTTCGGGGTGATACTGCACGCTGAAAAGTGGCAAGTTGCGATGCCGCAAGCCTTCGAGCGTGTTGTCATTCAAATCAATGTGCGTGAATTCTACTTCGCTTTGGGGAAGCGAATCGGGATCCACGGCAAAGTTGTGATTGTGCGCCGTGATCTCGATCTTTCCGGTGTGCAACTGCTTCACCGGATGATTTCCGCCGTGATGGCCGAACTTTAGCTTGAAAGTTTTTCCGCCGAGCGCAATCCCTGTGAGTTGATGGCCGAGACAAATTCCGAAGATCGGCTGGCGCCCCATGAGGCGGCGAATGTTGTCTACCGCATACGTGCAAGGTTCGGGATCTCCAGGGCCGTTGGAGAGAAACACTCCGTCGGGCTTGAGCGCGAGAACATCTTCCGCAGGAGTTTGCGCGGGAACAACTGTTACTTTGCAGCCTTCGCCACGCAGCTTGCGCAGAATGTTGTGCTTGATGCCGAAGTCGTAGGCGACTACGTGATACTGTTCCGGGAGGTCCTTCACGCCGACCACTTCAATTGGTTCGTGCGAACGCTCTCCCACTTCCCACACATAAGACCGATTTGTAGTTACGACCTTGGCGAGGTCGGTGCCGTCCATCTTGGGGATAGAGCGGGCTTTCGCGACTAACTTGTCCACATCGCTTTCAAGCGTAGAGACAACACCACGCATAACGCCGTTGTCGCGCAAGTGGCGAACCAGCGCGCGTGTATCAATATCTGCAAGAACAGGAATTTTGAATTGCTCGAGATACTCCTCGGCAACCTGCTGCGAACGCCAATTCGAACTCACTTTGGAAAATTCGCGGACGACTAATCCTTCGATATACGGACGCGTAGCTTCATTATCTTCGCTATTGGTGCCGTAATTTCCAATTTGAGGATTGGTTAAAACAACGATTTGGCCACAGTAGGAAGGATCCGTGAAGATTTCCTGGTAGCCGGTGATGGAAGTATTAAAAACAACTTCCCCGTAACATTCGCCTTTAGCGCCGTAGCCTTTGCCGCGGAAGACTCTGCCGTCTTCCAACGCAAGGATAGCTTGCATTGTTGCTCCAGGGAGTGGATTTTATAGATTTTAGCAGGGATATCGCGTTCGCGACACAATGAATGAAGAATTTAGGCGGGAAAAGCTGTGAAAATCTTCACGCAATGCACCACGGCTAATGCACTCGTCCCATTTTATCCACGGGCCAATACCCCAGCACGGCCTTGCCGTAAATGTAGCTGGAGTTGACGGGGCCAAAATCACGGCTATCGTCCGACATGTTGCGGTGGTCGCCAAGAACGAAATAGCTGTGCGGGGGGACAATGGTGTCAGGATAGCTGCGGTCATCCTCATACGCGGGCGCCACGTAATCCTCCTCGAGCGGTTCATTGTTCACATATACCTGCCCGCCATCAATGCGCACGTGGTCCCCTGAAATCGCAATCACCCGCTTAATGAAGCTCTTAGACGTGTCGCGCGGATAGCGGAACACAACGATATCTCCACGCGAGATGGGTTCCAGGCGATAGACGAACTTATTGACGAAGATACGCTCCTGGTCGTCAAGACCCGGCATCATGCTGACGCCTTCAACTTTTACTGGCTGGTAGACAAAGATAACAATGAAGCAGGCAATGACCAGAGAGATCATTAAATCGCGCAGCCATACGGCGAACACTGGTTTGGCGCTGCGAGATGGCGTATTTTGATCTGGCGCGGCGGGGACGCCTGGAACTTCTTCTTCTGGCATGTTACTGCATTTATTTTATACAAATTTGGCTTGCACTGAGTAGGATGCGTACAAATAGTCCCTTACTCAATCGCTGTATGGATTTTCTCGAAAGGAGATGTCCCGAATGAATTCGGTCCCAGCCGTTCGCTTGCTCCGGTGGTTCTGCGCTTCCCTGCTGGTGGGTATCCTAATTTTTGGCATGCTGAACGAAATTGCCGGCAGCGCCTTTGCGGCTGAGACTGAGTCTGTAGTAAAGACCACCGCGGGCCGGCTGCGCGGAACGTTAACGACTTCCGGGCGGGCGGAATTTTTGGGAATCCCTTACGCGCAACCTCCGCTGGCAAATCTTCGCTGGCGGCCACCGGTTCCGGCAAAGGCGTGGCAAGGGGTACGCGACGTCCAACACTTTGGCGCTCCCTGCGCTCAGATACCCGCGGGAGATTGGAACCGGCGCGACGCCGAAATGAGCCAGGAAGATTGCCTTTTCCTGAACGTTATTACGCCGCACTGGCCGGTAAAGGGAAAACTTCCCGTAATGTTTTGGATCCACGGCGGGGCCAATACCGGCGGTACCGCTTCGAGCGCCCTGTATAAAGATGGCACACTCGTTGACCACGGAATCATCCTGGTGACGGTCAACTATCGCCTGGGAATATTTGGATTTTTCGCGCATCCGGAGTTGACCAAAGAATCTCCGCATCACGCCTCGGGCGATTATGGCTTAATGGACCAGATCGCGGCCCTGCACTGGGTGCATGACAACATTGCGAACTTTGGCGGCGATCCCGCGAATGTCACGGTTTTCGGGCAGTCCGCCGGCGCACATGATGCAAGTTTACTCATGACCTCTCCGCTGGCGAAAGGGTTGTTCGAAAAAGTCATCGGTGAAAGCGGAACGTCTTTCGGATTCGGTACAGCTACGTTGGCCGAAACAGAACAGAACGGCCAAAAGCTGGCCAATGCGCTTGGCGCGCCTGCGGCCCAGAATCCGATCAAGTACATGCGTAGCCTTTCCGTGGCAGAAATTTTTCGTGTATTGGAATCGCACGAAAAGGATCCGAGCCCCAATTTTGCTTTTAATGTTGATGGATGGGTAATTCCTACCGCTCCTGTCAAAGTTTTTGCCGCGGGGCAGGAAGCCCCTGTTGTCATGATCATGGGAAATAATTCGCGCGAGTTCGACTTCCCCTTACCAACCGAAGCATTGCGCCATCAGATCCGAAAAGTCTCCGGCGACCTGGAGCCCAAGGTGCTTGATGCTTACGGGCTGAGCAATGGGAGCCAAGGCTCAACTGATCCCGTCTATGGAACGGTGGCAAATCAGTATGAGTCAGATGGCATGTTCCGCTGCGCGGCTGTCACGCAATCCGCATTTCATCAGGCAGCGCATCATGCCACATACGAATATCAATTCGAACATGCTAGCCCCGGGCATGAAGCGGAGGGCGCAGTTCACTCTGCCGAGCTGCCTTATGTATTCGGCTTTTATCCTTCCGGAGGAAATATCGGTGGGGTTTTTGGCGACGCCGACCACAAACTCGCCGAAATCATGGAGTCCTATTGGACGAACTTTGCCAAGACGGGCGACCCCAATGGAAAAGGCTTGCCGCATTGGCCAGAGTTTGGCGGTAATGGAGCATACGTCAGGTTCACACAGGACGTTCAGGTGGTGGCAGGAACAGGACTGCGAAAACCACAATGCGATCTATATCGCGAACTCTTGACGCAGAAATTGAAGCAAGCAAATTAAGCGCGCACACTAGAAGGCATGACCTGCGCACAATGAATTTTAGAGTTACAATTATCGAGTAATTTTTGTGAGTCATCATGCTTAAGCGCGCATTAAGTCTTGGCCTTCTTTTAGTTCTGGTGGTGATGGTTTCCAACCGCTGGGCAATGTCGCAGCAGGAGGAAGCTTCAGTACCTGCCTACAATGCGAACCCTCCAGCCAAAGGTGAAAAACTGCCACCGATCCTCAAGAAAGAACAGCTTTGGGGAAGCGGCCCCCTGAAGCCGGTGCAAATTCATGCTTATGAGCTTGCATCCAGAATTCCTGTGGTGATCCACCAGCAACCTTGCTACTGCCATTGCGACCGTATGGGGCACAACAGCCTGCATAGTTGCTTCGAGGGAATGCACGGAGCGGAATGCTCCACCTGCATGCAGGAGCTTTATTACAGTTATTTGCAGCATAAAAAAGGTAAAACGGCGGCGCAGATTCGAGCCGGCATCATTCGAGGCGAATATCAGCAGATTGATCTGCAAACCGCAGCTTCCATCCAGTAAACACCGATTTGACGGGAAGCCGGGCAAAGTTTAATCTGCTCATTGGTTTACCTATTTCCACAGGGCGGCCAGCGCAGGCCCTGAAAGACATTCATGACCGTTATCCTGCGGGAAACACGCTCGAGCGCCCTAACCTAGTGGTGTTTTGCATCTAACCTCAATTAGTGGAGATATTTACGAGCAATCGAGGAAGAATCCTTACTATGGCGCAAAAGACACCAGCGAAGAAGTCTGTTCCGGAAGATCCTCGTTTTGCACAGGCTGTGCAAAACTATGAAGCGGGCCTGCGGGCTTTGCAAGAGCATAAATTCGACAAAGCGAAAGGCCATTTGCAGAAGGTCCTCACCGGCCCCAATCGGGGACTGGCCGATAGAGCTTCGGTGCATTTGAACGTCTGCAATCAGCATTTGGAAAAGACCGCCAACCAATTTAAAACGGCGGAAGAACACTACGATTTTGCCGTCTCGCTCATGAATGTCGGCGACTACGTAGCCGCGCGCGAACATCTGGAAAAACTCGGCAAGCAGGTGCCTAGGGCCGATTACGTTGCTTATGGTCTGGCCGCGCTCGATTGCCTTACCGGCCACGCGGAAGACTCTCTACGACATTTGAATGAAGCCATCGAGTTGAATGCATTGCTGCGTTTTCAGGCACGCAATGATTCCGACTTTCAGAACCTGGCAGAGGACCCGCGCTTCACGGAACTTCTCTATCCCGATCCGGGAGGGGAGACGCCAGCGCCGCATTCGCATTCTCAATCTGAAGAAGGTTTCTAGTTTCCCATCATGGCGGTTGCTGAGCGGCACCCGGAAAGTCCGCAGCCAGGAAAGCGCAAAACCGATCATGCTTATTCCGTAGT
>JANWKU010000229.1 GCA_025451215.1 Terriglobales bacterium | reverse complement strand
TCATCATCGCCTTTTTGTCGATCCGTAGAAGTTCGCAATCCGTCATTGCAGCCGCGGATCCCATACGAAGAACCTGGCCGGCGAGCGCGCCTTCCCCAAAGAAATTACTGTCCCCTACTATGCCAATGGTTGCTTCTTTGCCCGCCTGGGATACGACGGTAAGCCTCACTTTGCCTTTCTGAATATAAAAAATAGCGTCCGCGTCGTCCCCTTGTGTGAATATCGTTTCCTTTTTTGGAATAGACATAATCTTCCTGCCATCGCCAATGGTTGCGAGGAAGGTGCCGGGGTTGAACTCGCGGTTTTTCCTACTGCTTCCTGTAGAAGCTGGACTCATCAGGGCCATTCTAGTCTAAGTGTGGTCTCCAGAAGTGAGCCCTTTTGCTCAGTATTCCGGGGAAGGATCGGTCAATCTATAAATGGCTTAAAAGGTGTGAGCTGCCTTGGGCCAGGTGGTTTGCAGGCCATTGCAGTCAGATCGTTGGCCCGGAATTCGCAACCGAGTCATCCTCCACAGGAGGGTGCCTGGTTCGGTGCAGCTTCGGTGTAATGCTCGTAAAGCCACTCACGGAATTAGCCGAATTACCTTGAATTTTGGAGAGTGAATGCCGCAGTCCGTACAGGTTGGGACAATTCTGATCGACGAAATACCTCAGTTATCCCAAGTCATACAGTTGGGAACAGAATCGTTTTCTGGAAGCTGGCGAATCGTTAAACCTTGCGATACTTTTGCCCTTGATCGCAATATCCATGCTGTCGGGTGGAACTTCTTTTTCATGGCGGAAGAAGCAAAAATAATATTCCTAGGTTCTCCGGAGCCAAAAAAGATAGCGAGGGCGTTGAAGCAAATCCTGGGAAAAATGGTGAAGCGTCACTTCAATGCTATCGAAGTAACCGGAGTTGTTACAAAGCGTTTTCTGCGGGTTCCCTACACCACCCTCACTGCACACTCCCGCCATATCCAGCAAGGATACAGTTTCAATAACTCAGAGGGACGGCATACGTTTCACCCCCACGTGGAGTGGGTCCCTATCCGGGGGATGGAGTTATGAAACCAGCAAAATATTTGCGATTCGGTTATTTGTCCGACGCCTCTAAACGTCGGTCTCGATGTGGCTCGGTGCGAGGCAGGCCGGTGCTAAGTTCGCACTTCTGTCCCGGCTTAGCACCGCAAGTGGGACAACGGATTGTAAGAGCTTTTTCTTTCTTAGCTTTCATCGCCACATGATGCAGCAGGACTCGATAACAAACAGGTCAATTGTGAACACTCGCATTGGAATGAGCAGTTTTGATCAGCTTCAAAAGCGGGATAACTGCACAATTGTTATGTGAGCCAATTTAGTGGCACGATTGCAGTTCCAATGAACGGAGAACGCCAATGGCTCGATATGTACGCCGGAATTGGGCAGACGATGCAGGACAGGACATCGCCGAATACGCCGTGATGCTGGCAGTGATTCTCGTGCTTGTGGTTGGCACAATACGACTCGTTGGCACGAATGCCAATAATGCCTTTTCTGCTGTCGCGAGCTCGATTCAATAGGGTGGGATGGCTGCGGAAGTAAGGGCGATCGGAGCTCTCAGAGATGCTCCGGCTCTCGAATTTTCACGCAAGGTCCGAAAACCCTGGCCTTCAACCGCCTCGAAGTCCCGAGAATAATCGAGCGTTGATTCCACGATCAGAAATTGTGGCGTTTTCATAATGGCGAATTCTAAACGCCTCATCTTAATTTTGGAGAGAGGAAATACCATGAAAAATATTTATGTTGGCAATCTGCCACATAGCACCACCGAACCACAGCTCCGAACTTTATTCGAGGCACATGGAACGGTCGAGCGTGTGGACATCGTGATGGACAAGGAAACTGGGAGAGCAAAAGGCTTCGCCTTTGTTGAAATGACCGAGGCAAGCCAGGCAGACAAAGCCTGCCAGGCTCTGAGCGGTACCGACTTCGACGGGCGCACTTTGCGTGTCAACGAAGCGAAATCGAAGCCGCATTAGAGGTAGAGCGTTTCGCTTGGTTTCTTCAGGTCGATGAAATGAGGATGGAATGATTACAACCATAATGAAGTGGGCGGCGATTGCGGCTTTAGTTATTGGAATCTTCTGGCGAATGTCTTTCGATCATCTAGGTTATTTAGACTTTGTGATCACACTAGGCGCCGTGCTAGTGGTTGCGCAAGCATCCGGGCTTCGCAAGTACGGGTGGGCAGTTGTCTTTGTCGCGATAGCTTGTATTTTCAATCCAATTCTACCTATCGACTTTTCCTTCAAAGCGACGGTCGGGCTGCAAATCATGTCCGCAGCTATCTTTGCCAGCTCGTTACAATTTCTGCATACGGAACCCAAGATGACGATTGCTTCCATTACCGAGGCCAATCCAAAAACGGAGTCCCTATAATGTTGTGGCTCTCTCATACTTCATGGACCGGTTCCCTCTGGAGCCTCCACAGACTTAGATAAGAAAGTACTCAGCGTGAAGGTCAATGTCAGTACTTGAAATACCGGGAAATCGCGGAGCTTCGACCACGGGGCTGGCTCCTCAGCTCGGTCAGCAACAGGCATTGGTCATTCCTATTCAAAAGAAACCCTCTCTTCCTAGCCGGATTGCGGTGGTTGGAAATTATCTTCCGCGTCAGTGTGGCATTGCCACATTTACCACGGACCTATGCGAGGCGATATCTGCGGAGTACGGTGCCGTTCGCTTAATGGCGCTACCAATCAATGACACAGAGCAAGCATACGACTATCCTGAGCGCGTTCGATGGTCGCTCGCACAGGATGAAGTGGCGTCATACCAGGAAGCCGCTGAATTCCTGAACTTCAACAACATCGACATGGTGTGCTTGCAGCACGAGTATGGAATTTTTGGCGGCCCCGCTGGAAGTCATATCCTGCATCTGCTGCGTGCTCTGAAGATGCCTGTGGTGACTACTCTGCACACAGTATTGCGCGAGCCAGACCCTGACCAGCGGATCGTCATGGAAGAGATCGCGGAACTTTCGGACCGCCTCATTGTCATGAGCCAGCTTTCTTCCCAGTTTCTTCAAGAAATCTTTAAAGTGCCAGGCAGCAAGATAGACATGGTTCCCCACGGCGTTCCCGATCTGCCATTCATGGACCCTAATTTTTATAAAGATCGCTTTGGTGTGGAAGGAAAAGCCGTACTACTCACGTTCGGCCTGCTCTCGCCGAACAAGGGGATCGAAAACGTGATTCAAGCGATGCCCGACATTCTGGCTAAACACAAGAATGTTGTTTACATGGTTGCCGGCGCAACCCATCCTCACATTCTTCGTCGAGAGGGTGATTTGTATCGGAACTACTTGCAGGCTTTGGCAAAAGAGGTAGGAGTCGAATCGAATGTGATCTTCCATAATCGCTTCGTCAGTCCTGCCGAAATGGTCGAATATATCGGTGCGGCGGACATTTATATAACTCCCTACCGCCATGAAGCGCAGGTGGTTTCCGGCACGCTCGCCTATGCGTTAGGTGCAGGCAAGGCGATCATCTCGACTCCGTACTGGCACGCGATTGAGTTGCTCGACGACCGTCGCGGCGCATTGGTTCCTTTCCAGAATCCCGCTGCTATCGCGCAAAAGACGATCGAACTCCTGGATACTCCCGCAACCCGTCACGCCATGCGTAAGCGGGCTTACCTCTTCGCGAGAGAGATGGTCTGGAAAAGAGTAGCGCAAGGTTATATGGAAAGTTTTTCACGCGTACGCAACGATCGCATGGAGAATCCCAACGTTCAGTTCTCAGCCCGTATTACAAGCAAATCCCTCGATCAGTTGCCCGAACTGAAACTGAATCACATGAGGCGGCTGACCGACGACACGGGAATGCTGCAACATGCGATCTTCACAATTCCGAATCGCGGAGAAGGATACACCACCGACGATAATGCTCGCGCACTCATCTTCACAGTGTTGCTTGAGCAATCGCGCAAAAAGCCATTACTGAACTCCGCCACGAGATATCTTTCGTTTCTTGAACACGCGTTTAATCCTGCGAATGGCAGATTTAGAAATTTTCTTGAATATGATCGCCGCTGGAATGAAGCGGAAGGCTCCGAAGATTGTCATGGCCGCACATTGTGGGCGCTGGGAACAGTTCTAGGCCGTTCCCAGGACCAGGGCTTGCGACATGCCGCCGGGCGTCTGTTTGAGTTTTCCTTTCCCGCGGTACTCAAATTCAACAGTCCTCGTGCCTGGGCCTACACACTGCTGGGTATTCAGGAATATCTCACTTCGTATCCCGGAGACCGAGACGCACAGAAAGTAAGAGCCTCGCTCTCCCGCCGATTACTCGAAATGTATGAGTCGGTCAAAACCCCGGAATGGAAGTGGTTCGAAAACATTCTGGCTTATGGAAACGCGAGACTGCCCCAAGCCATGCTGCTGGTGGGATCAGCATGCATGGATGATCAGATGATTTCCGCCGGCCTCGAATCACTGGAGTGGTTGCTGAAAATGCAACATTGCGAAATCAATCGCCACTTCACCCCCATTGGGTCTCAAGGTTTCTATCCTAAGGGTGGCGACAAAGCCCGCTTTGATCAACAACCGCTTGAGGCCGCTGGCGCGGTTTCTGCTTGCCTGCAAGCATACCGGGTGACTGGCGACACTCGCTGGCGCAGCGAGGCCTGGTCAGCTTTCAACTGGTTCATGGGCGACAATGATCTGCAGCTTCCTCTTTACGACCCCGTCAGCGGCGGTTGCCGTGACGGGTTGCATCCCGACCGCGCCAACGAGAACCAGGGAGCGGAGTCAACGCTATCGTTTCTGATGGCGCGTCTGGAAATGAACTCCCTACAAGAGTCCGAACAAAAAGGAATTCCATCGTGACCACACCCGCACAAGAACCTATGGGCACTCTTAATACTCCCTTCGAACCATTGCTTCTTCGACATTCCGCCAACCCAATCCTGAGCAGCAAAGATTGGCCGTATTCAATTAACAGCGTGTTCAATGCAGGCGCTACTCTGCTGCCGGACGGCTCTACTCTATTACTGTGCCGAGTTGAGGAGCGCCGTGGGTTGTCGCATCTTTGCGTTGCTCGTTCCCGCAATGGCGTTGATAACTGGCAAATTGACGCCCAGCCCACATTGCTGCCCAGCGCGGACCATCCAGAGGAAATCTGGGGCATCGAAGATCCGCGTATCACTTTCGTTCCTGAGTTGCAGCAATACGTCGTGACTTATACGTCGTATTCGCGCGGCGGCCCTGGAGTCTCGCTGGCTCTGACCAAAGATTTCCGGACATTCGAACGTTATGGCGTCATCATGCCGCCCGACGACAAAGACTCTGCGCTCTTACCTCGGAAAATTAACGGCTACTGGGCGCTGATTCATCGCCCCATGACGACGTTGGGATCGCACATGTGGATTTCCTATTCTCCCGATTTGCGCCATTGGGGTAGACATCGCCTGATGCTCGAAGCGCGGCGCGGCGCTTGGTGGGACGCCAATAAAATTGGATTATCGCCGCCACCGATTGAAACTTCCCGAGGATGGCTTGTGTTCTACCACGGCGTGCGTCATACCC
>JANWKU010000228.1 GCA_025451215.1 Terriglobales bacterium | reverse complement strand
GTACGCTTCATTGACCAGACCAAGCTGCCGACCGAAGAAGTTTACGTAACCTGCAAAACCCATGAGCAAGTTGCGGACGTGATCCGCAACATGGTGGTGCGTGGCGCTCCGGCAATCGGAGTTTCCGCAGCCATGGGCATTGCGCTGGGCGTGAAGAACTCGAAGGCTGAAACCACCGGCGAACTGAAAAAAGATTTTGATGCGATCTGCAAGCTCATCGGTGAAACTCGTCCCACCGCTGTGAATCTGTTCTGGGCCATCAAGCGCATGCAGGAAAAATTTGAGAATCTGCGCATCCGGCCTATTCCGCAGATCAAGTCCAGCCTAATTGAGGAAGCCAAGCGCATGCACGCTGAAGACATTGCCGCGTGCCAGGCCATGGGCAAACATGGTGCGACGCTCATGCCGGCAAGCGGCGGCGTGCTTACCCATTGCAACGCGGGCGCGCTGGCAACCTGCGGCTACGGCACCGCGTTGGGAGTAATTCGCGCGGCGGTCGAGCAGGGCAAAAAAATCCACGTATATGCGGATGAAACGCGGCCTTTCCTCCAGGGCTCGCGGCTCACGGCGTGGGAGCTCACGAAAGACAACATTCCCACCACGGTTATTTCCGACAACATGGCTGGCGCGATGATGCGGCAGGGCAAGATTGGAGCAATCGTCGTGGGCGCTGACCGGATTGCCGCGAATGGAGACGTTGCCAACAAGATTGGCACTTACACGGTGGCGGTTCTCGCCAAAGAACATGGCATCCCTTTTTATGTTGCCGCGCCGCTTTCCACGATTGACCTGCAAACTCCGGACGGTAGCAAAATCCCTATCGAACAGCGGAGCGCGAAAGAAGTGACTCACATCGCCGGGAAGCAAATGGTTCCGGATGCGGCGCAAGTGGAAAACCCGGCGTTCGATGTGACTCCCGCAAAGTACGTGACGGCAATTGTGACCGAGCATGGAATCGCGAATGCGCCGTATGAGGAGTCCCTACGAAAATTGGCGGACGAACATCAGCCGGTAGGTTAGGGCTGAATCCCATTCATGTTCTCTGTCTCTCAATCCCAAACAGTCCTGCAATGCGGCGGCAAAGACGTTCGCATGGATTGTTTTGTTCCCGAAGGGGATACCTCGCAGAACGGCACGCAGCGCTTCCCAGCTGTGATCGGCCTGCACGGTTCTGGCGGAGGCCACTTGAGCATGGCCGAACCGGCAAGCATGCTGGCCACGCAGGGATTTGCTGTTTATGTCCTCCATTACTTCGACCGCACCGGCGACGAGCGGGTAAGCGATAAGGCGACAATCCTGCGGAATTCTCCGGCATGGCTGAAGACCATTTGGGAAGCGATGAATTTTGTAGAGAAGCAGCCGCAGGTGGACACCAAGCGAATCGGCCTTTTAGGATTTTCTCTCGGAGCTTATCTGGCGCTCACCATCGCGGCTTTCGACAGCCGCGTACAGGCGGTGGTGGAGTTCTTCGGCGGCTTCCCAAAAGAAATTAAGCTGTTCATGCGCAGGCTGTGCCCAGTGTTGATTCTCCACGGTGAGGCGGACACGACAGTGCCCGTGCAGGAAGCCTACGATCTTAAAGAGTTATTGGAACGGCGCGAATTGCCGTATGAAATAAAAATTTACCCAGACGCAGGACATGGCTTTAGCGGCGAAGTCTGGCGCGACGCGGGTCTCAGGACTTTGAACTTCTTGAAGCGCTATTTGGAAGCACCGCAGCCGAACCCAGCGTCGTGACTAGCGCACCTCTTTGCGAACCTAACTCCGCGAGACTTCCTGTGCAAACTTTACTCTGCGAATCTCAACCGTGATTAAGGATTGGTTTTGTCCTCGACTTTTTTGGCTCCCTCTTTGGTCTTCTCGGCGCTTTTATTCGTCGCCTTCTTTGTGTCCTTCTTGACGGTGTGGCCCGTCTTCTTTGCTGCGTGGCCGGTACTTTTCGCGGCGTTCTTAGTGCTGTGTCCGGCGTCCTTCGCATCTTGTTTTGCGCTCTGGCTGGCCGATGAGGATTGTCCGCTATCCTGCGAATAACCAAGGCCTGCAAATGCAATCAGCAAAGCAAAAAACATCACTACGCGCATAAACGACTTCATAAGATAAGTTCTCCTCGATGATGTTGTTGAATGCAGAGTAGGGTCAAACCGGAAAATTTTCCATCCGGCGTAGGCTGTAGAAACTGAAGGAAGAACCGGCTTAAACGGGAGATCGGCCACAAATGCCCTAGGAATTTTGGTTCTTATTCAATGAATGGCCAGCGGTGGAGGCGATCACTCAATTGGCGTGCCCACGGCCGCCCTGCTAAGATCACCACAATGGCGCCGCGGAAAGTAATCAAAAAAATTAAAGGCAAGTTTCAGACTTTGGCACACAATACCGTTCCCCATGATGGCCGCTCCCAGGGCGAACTCGTCATCATTACGGGCATGAGCGGGTCGGGAAAGGCCTCGGTGCTCAAGGCCTTCGAGGACCTCGGTTACTACTGCGTGGACAATCTTCCTGTGGGGCTCATCCCCCGCTTTGCTGAGCTGATTGGGCCTTCCTCTGAAATTGAAAAGACGGCTTTGGTCGTGGATGTGCGCGAAGGCAGCCAACTGGAAGAATTGCCGGCGATTGTGAAATCCGTGCGCCGCATCATTCCCACGAAGGTTTTATTTCTTGAGGCATCCGATGCGGTGCTTTTGCGGCGCTTCAGTGAAACGCGGCGGCCGCATCCGCTGGGGCGGCATAACTCAGTGAAGGCATCGCTTTCGGAAGAGCGGCAGCACCTGCGGAAGATTCGCGACTTGGCGGACCTGGTGATTGACACCAGCAAGTTTAACGTCCACGAACTGCGCGCGCATGTAACTGAACGCTTCCAGAAGCAGCAATCGGGCAAAAATATTCTTGTCTCCTGCGTCAGTTTTGGCTTTCGCCACGGAGTCCCCGAAGACGCGGATTTGCTCTTTGATGTGCGTTTTCTGCCCAATCCGCACTTCGTCCCGGAGTTCAGGAACCTTACGGGGCGGCATCCGAAAGTTGCCCGGTACATTCGGAGCTTTCCGCAAAGCAGAGAGTTCATCGAGCGTATTTCCGAGTTGCTGGTTTACCTGCTGCCGCATTATGTGCATGAAGGCAAGAGCTACCTGACCATCGCTTTTGGCTGCACTGGAGGACAACATCGCTCCGTGATGATCGCCGAAGATGTGGGCAAGCGGCTGAAGAAGGCCGGATACCGAATGAAGGTGAACCACCGTGATAGCCCTAAGTAGACGCCGCGCACCGCTCTTGTGAAGTAGAATAATGCCTAACTTCCAGTGTTCATTTCAGCAAAGCCCGTCCGCTTAGGCATGGGGAGACCCTCATGCGGCAACTGACGCGGCTGGTGCGGTATGTAATTCCCTACTGGTGGCAATTCATTTTATCGGTCGTGCTGATGGCTGGCGTCGGCCTGCTCGACGCCTTTCGCGTATTGCTGGTGGGGCCGATTTTGGACCGCGTGTTGAATCCAGCGTCAGGCGCGAATGACATTAAGCTCTTCACTGTTCCCGGCAGCCATCACATTATTTATCTGCAACGTTTCGTGCCCGCGCATTTGCAGAACAGCGCATGGAGCATTGTGGCCTATGCCTTCGTGGCGTCCACCATCCTGAAAGGGATCTGCGATTACGCCGGAACTTACCTGGTGAACTTCGCCGGTTTCGGGATGATTACGGACCTGCGCAATCATTTGTATGAATCCGTGCTGCGCCGCTCCGCAGCGTTTTTCCAGAAGCACACCACGGGAACGCTGATCTCGACGATTGTGAATGACATTGAACGCGTGCAGTTTGCGATGTCCAGTGTGCTTTCAGAATTTCTCCAGCAGTTTTTCACTTTTTTATTCACTGCCGCTTTGGCCGTGGTGTTGGGCAAGAGCCTGGCATGGCTTCTTCTCTTGTTTGTTCCGGTCATTTTGTATTCCGCTGGCAAGATTGGACGCAAGGTCCGCCACACCACCCGCACCGGGCAGGACAAACTGGCGGACATCCAGAACATTCTGCATGAAGCGATCACCGGGAATCGCATCGTTAAAGCCTTCGGCATGGAGTCATGGGAAATTACCCGCTTCCGAAAGGCGGCGCACAAATTGTTTAGCGCGAACCTGCGCTCGGTCGCAGCGGCCGCGCTGAGTTCGCCGATCATGGATATTTTTGGAGCAATCGCCATTGCCCTGCTGCTGCTCGTGGGCCGCAACGAGATTGCCCACCATGTAATGAGTCCCGGAATGTTCGTTGCGTTCATTGTCGCGGTCTTCAAGCTCTACGATCCCGTGCGCAAATTCGCCCTGTTTAACAATAACTTTCAGCAGGCTATGGGAGCATCATCGGAAATTTTCAAGTTCATGGACGGCGAAGATGAAGTAAAAGAAAAGCCAGGCGCGAAGGCGCTGGCGAAATTCGCGTGCAATATCATTTTCGAGAATGCGACGTTTTCCTATCGGGCAAACGGAGAGGACAGCCGTGACATCCTCCGCGGCATTAATCTGGAAGTGAGGGCGGGGGAAATTCTGGCGGTGGTGGGGTCCAGCGGCGCGGGCAAAAGCACGCTGGTACACCTGATTCCGCGTTTTTTCGATGTGACCGCCGGCAAACTGCTCTTGGACGGCAACGACGTCCGCGAGGTCAGCATTGCTTCTCTGCGCGCGCAAATCGGGATTGTCACCCAGGATACGGTGCTCTTCAACGATACCGTGCGCAACAACATCGCGTACGGCCAGCCTTCTATTCCCCAAAAAAACGTTGAAGCCGCCGCGCGCGCCGCACTCGCGCATGACTTCATCATGGAGTTTCCCGAGGGTTACGATACGGTCATCGGCGAACGGGGACTGCGTCTTTCCGGAGGAGAGCGTCAGCGCCTGGCTATCGCCCGCGCGCTGCTGAAGAATGCGCCCATTCTGATTCTTGACGAAGCTACTTCGGCGCTTGACACCGAATCCGAGACGCTGGTGCAATCGGCGTTGCATAATTTAATGTCTGGACGGACGGTGGTGGTGATCGCGCACCGCCTTTCCACCGTGCGGCGTGCGGACCGGATTGTAGTGATCGAAGACGGCACGATTTCCGATATGGGCACGCACGATGAATTAATGAAGAAGTTCGGCACCTATCGCAGGCTGTATGATTTACAGTTCGTAGAGGCGGAGCCTCAGAAAACGGAAGCCTGATTTCTCTCGATTATGCCTATTCGCTCCATGACCGGTTACGCGCAGGTGAAGGGACAAGCTAACGGACAGCTGGGATTTTCCTTGTCCTTGAAATCGGTAAATCACCGTTTTTTGGATTTGCACTTCCGTATGCCCTCCGAGACCGACTCCCTGGAAATGAAACTGCGCCGCGCAGTGAAAGAAAATTTGGGACGCGGGCACGTGGAGCTGACACTGAGTTTGGAGCGCTCCAACAGCGAGTCCATGACATTGAACAAGGCCCTGGTAGGCGCGTACATTCAAACTTTTCGCGCCGCAGCAGCGGAGTTCAGCCTGGCAGCAGAGCCGGACCTCAACGTTATTCTGCGCACTCCTGGCGCCATGGAGAATACCGCCCCTTCGCATCCCGAGGAGCTTGAAGCTGCCGTGCTCGCGAAATCAGGCGAGGCCTTCACCCGGCTCAACCAGATGCGGGAAGAAGAAGGACGCAGCATTGAGCGCGATTTAAGAGAGCGCATGGAGCAAGTGCGCAAAGCTGCCCATGGCGTGGAAAGTCATCGCCAGGCGATTTTGCAGAATTATCTGGCGAAATTAAGAACCCGCATGCAGGAACTTATTGGTTCACAGGCGGACCCTGACCGCATGCTGCAGGAAGCTGCGCTGCTGGTGGATCGTAGCGACATCCAGGAAGAGTTGGTGCGCCTGAATACTCACATCCAGCACTTTTTAGGATTGCTCGACGCAGGCGGAGAAGTCGGCAAAAAGCTCGACTTCCTTTTGCAGGAGATGAACCGCGAAGCCAATACTTTACTTTCCAAAACCTCCGGACTTGCGGGCGAAGCGCTCAAGATCACGGAAATGGGGCTGGCCATCAAATCAGAAATCGAGAAAGCCCGCGAACAGGCGCAAAACGTCGAATAATGTCCATCGTATTCATCATCTCGGCACCCTCCGGTTCGGGAAAATCCACGCTGGTCAATGAAGTGCGGCAAATTGTTCCCGGGCTGGATTTTTCTGTCTCCTACACGACCCGCCCGCTGCGCGGCAGCGAGCAGAATGGGCGCGAATATTTTTTTGTGTCGCGCGAGCAATTTGAGGAGATGATCGAGCAGGACGCATTCCTCGAGCACGCGAACGTATTCGGCAACTATTACGGCACTGCGCGGCGTTTTTTTCAGGAAGCGCAACAGAACCATCATGACTTACTGCTGGACATCGACGTACAGGGCGCGGAGCAGATCAAGCGGAAGTTGCCTGAAGCGGTCAGTATTTTCATTCTTCCCCCCAACCGGGAAAAACTGGAGTGGCGGCTGCGCAACCGAGGGCTGGATTCCGAGGAAGTCATCCAGCGCCGTTTGGTCACGGCCACCCGGGAGATTGAGAATTATTTCAAGTACGAATATATTTTAGTGAACGACCGTTTGGAGGAATCCGTCGAAGCGTTAAAGG
>JANWKU010000227.1 GCA_025451215.1 Terriglobales bacterium | reverse complement strand
TAATTATTCACGTGTTCCCCTTTGCGGACGCGAGCCAGGTTCCGTGAAACCTCGCGCGCCTTCTCGATTGGGGACAAAAAAGCGATGTGCCGGCCGAGGGCCTCCTGCTCCGAATATCCATAAAGCGACTGCGCGCCGGAATTCCAGGTCGTGATGGCGCCGGAGGCGGTGGTGCTTAGTATGGCGTCATCGGATGATTCCACTATAGCGGCCATGCGCCCACGCATTTCTCCTGCACTCGTCTCCGCCTGCGAGCGTTTACGCGCCAGGCCCGCGGTAATTACGGAAACAATGACAAACCCGAACAGGCGCTCCACGTCGTTGTGCGAAATGCGCATGTTCGAAAGCGGAGGGAAAATCAGAAAACCCAGTGTCAAAACGGAGAGGGCCGTGCACACCAGGGCAGGTACGAATCCAAAGAAACTGGCGCTTACGATGACGGCGGCGAGAAAGATGGCAAACGGGTCGGAGTGCATGACCGGCCAAAGCATCCAGACCAGGACAGTGATGCCCACGATCACGAAAGGTGAAAGATAGCGGACAACGATGTTTTGCCGGAAGCCTGTCTGATGAAGATCAGTTGTTTTTGAATTGCCCATGACCGGCACATTTGACTGCAAAATCCGTAGATGAACAATTTAGCAGGAGGACGATAGTCGCGCAATTTGAGCGAAGAAAAAACCTTTCGCTACTGGAGAAAATAAAGAGGGCGAAGCCCTGGCCGCGCCCTCTTGTCGTTCAAACTATTGGCTGTTCGTATCCAGATGGGGCCGATCGCTCCCCGGCTTCTTTGTCGTAACCGTCACAGTGACCGGCGCTTGTAGAGTAAAGTGCAAGAGTGTTTCCGATGGCAAATCAATCTGGGGACTCTTGCTAGCGGCCTGCACGCCACCGCCGGCCGCGCCACCCGCTCCGGCGCCAATGGCAGCGCCTTTGCCTCCGCCAAAAATCCCGCCGAGGATTGCGCCCACAACCGCTCCGCCGCCGACTTTTTCCGCCGTGTTCTTGCTGCGGTTCGCGGTTTCGCGATGATACTGGTCGCTCTGCACGTTGTAGTGCTTATTGCCCACCAGAATCCGATCCAGTTGCAGCGTGAGGATGGATTGTCCGGCGAACTTGCCCGCGCTTTGCACCGCGACAATGTGACCTTCCACGTTGTACCCCGCAGGAATGGCGACTTCGCCATTCACCGACAAGGGAGAATTAAGCGTGGCGTGAAATAGCGCGCCCTGCTGCGCCGTTGCCGTGTTGATCTCATCCACTAGCCGTATGGAAACAGCCGTCCCCGTCGTAAGGGTTACTTGTTGGGGCTCTGGCGGAGGAGCAGGTGTTGCCTGCGTGGCTGCTGTGTCCGCAGCTGGAGCAGGCGCATTATTCTGCGGCTGAGCAGTAGAATCGTCTGCTGCGGGAGCAGGCGGCGGGGCATTGTTTGCGCTGGTATCCGCTTGGTCGTCTGTTCTGTTGGCTCGGTGGTGAACGCTCGGCGAAGGTTTAGAATTTTTCGCCGGAGGCGGTTCGGCCTGCATGGTTGGGCCTTGCATGGCGTCCGCTGCCGTCGGACTATTAGCGTCGCCGACCTGAATGTTGTTGACCACCTGCTTGACTCCGGCAACCGACGAAGCATACCGGGCCGCCGCATCCCGCTGGGCTTCGTTGTCCACAACGCCCGTAAGCGTCACAGTGCCTTTTTCCGCCTGCACTCCCAACTGTTTACCCTGCAGTCCGGAATCGGCGCTCAACTTACTTTGAATGTCGCTGCTGACTTGCGCGTCGGTCGGCGCTTTGCTGCATCCTACCGTTGCCGCAAGCAGCACACACAATACGACGGCGGGCATGTAAACAGAGACTTTCGTTCTCATCGGGACACTCCTAGCTATGAACTTGATGTCAGTATTTTAGATGCAGAATTGTAGCTAGAGCCGGAAAAAAGTATCTGCGAAAACAAGAGTGCCTAGTAGGGAAAAATGCCGTTTAAATAGCTTGCCTGATTGCAATGACGCCGATCTAGTTAATCGGCGTTTGCCTGTTTAGCATGTATAAATTTGTAGTCGAGAATGGTCGCTGCAAGTCCAGTGTTCTTGTCGCTCGCCGGGACATCCTTGCTACGGATGACTCGGGCCTGGCAGAGAACGTTGCTGTTCTTTTGGCCGGAAATTTCCTCCGGCATCTCAAACACCATTTCCACCAAAGTATTGTCGGGCAGCGGATGAGTGCCATGGAATAAAATTCCCGACTGGCTCAGGTTCGCTAGCGTGCCTTCGTACCAGGTGCCTAAATTTTTGACTCGGTAGCGAAGCGTGGAGTCGAGTTTGATGCGGCGAGCGCGCGGCACCCATGTAGGTTTCTTCGCGTGGGTGGGGCGACTGCGGCGGGCGGAACTTTCGGCGGTCCCTGATTTCTCCACACGTTCGGTGCGGCGCATGGTCTTCCAGTCATACTGATATTCCGCGGCGCAAAGCAGGCAGACCTGGTAGTACTGGCCGTCGTTCGCGCGACGCGGCCAGGAAAACTCATGAGAACAACGGCCTAGCATGAGGACATCCAATAACTTCTGGGGCATATGAGTAGTCCGGCTGGGAACACCGGTAAAACATCATCCAACCGAATACGAACTTTGGGTAGGTTACTTTCGTGTAGCTGGCCGATACATTTATAGTGCAGGTAAGACCAGTAACAAACGCAGGCCGCGGTTGAGGTCTGACAACGATTAGAATCAACGGGAGTTATGAGCGACATCGGCAATTCATCTCCGTACATTGATTTCCAGCATGTCTCCAAGGCCTTTGGGGAAAAGCATGTGCTTTTCGACGTGAGCTTCAATGTCATGCGCGAGGAGACGGTTTGCATTCTTGGCCGCAGCGGGGTGGGGAAGTCGGTTGCGCTGCAGCACATTATGGGCTTTCTCAAGCCTGACTCCGGACGGGTGATTGTCGCCCATGAAGACATTACCGATTACACCGAAGCGCAAATGGAGCATATCCGCAAAAAAGTCACGATGGTGTTTCAGAACGGCGCTTTGTTCGATTCGCTGACGGTTGGCGAGAACGTTGCGTTTCCTTTGCGCGAGCGCAAGGATTTGGACGAAGAACATATTCTGCACATTGTGGACGGAATGCTGGAGATGGTTGGCGTGAAGGATATGCGCGATCTCCTGCCCTCCGATCTTTCTACCGGAATGAAGCGTTCGGTAGCCATTGCGCGCGCGCTCGCAGCACAGCCGGAGTGCGTGCTGTACGACGAACCCACGACTATGGTGGATCCGCTGATGGCGCACCTGCTGGGCGATCTCATTAAGCGGTTAAAGTCGCAGCTGCACCTCACCAGCGTCGTTGTGACGCACGACATGCGGCTGGTGAAAAAACTTGCTGACCGCATAGTGTTTCTGCACGAAGGCAAGGTCTTATTTTTCGGGACTTACCCAGAGATGGAGAAATGCGAGGAACTGGTTGTGCGCGAATTTTTGGAATTGGACAAGCTGGAAATTGCAGGCTGAGTTCAGAATCCTTCGCGCACCAGCCGTTCGACGGTAATCTTGCTGCTCCCTGTTTCTCGCTGCGCCATCTTCTCCACGTATTTTGCGATCAGGTCCGCTTCCAGATTTAACGGATCGCCGGGTTTGAGCGACTTCAGGTTCGTCATATCGACAGTATGCGGGATGACGGCGACCGCGCACTCCTGCCCTTCGAGCTTCGCCACGGTCAGGCTGATTCCTTCAATGCAAATGGAGCCTTTGAAAACCGTGTAGCGCTCAATCTCGGATGGAATTTCAATACGCAGCCAGAAATTTTCGGAATCAGAGATTTGCTCGAGCGCAATCAGCTTTCCCACGCCGTCCACATGCCCCTGCACCACGTGACCGCCAAAGCGTCCGTTAGCCTTCATGGGTAATTCGAGGTTGACGAGCGCGCCTTCGCGAATGCGAGAGAACGATGTGCGAGTCCAGGTTTCAGGAGCGAGATCGGCAGAAAAGGAATCCGGCTTGATGTTGAGCGCGGTCAGGCATACGCCGCTTACGGAAATGCTATCTCCTGTACGGAGTTCTTTGCTGGCGGAGTGCGATTCGATCGTGATGCGGCGATTTTCACCCCGCTGCTCGATCTTCACGACGCGTCCGACTTCTTCAATAATTCCGGTAAACATCAGCCCTCCTGGGGCAAATCCGTATAGGGATCGCGCAAATATCCCTCTACGGCGAAATCCTCTCCAAAGCGGTGCAGGCGTAGGTTGCGAACATAAGCGGCGTCACTGATGCGCGGGAATCCCGCTCCGGCCGCGAAGGGAACCGAGCCTGTACCTGCAAGAATTTTCGGAGCGTAATAGAGAAAAATCTTGTCCACAATGTCTGAGCCGAGCGCCGCCCAGTTAATCAGCGCGCCGCCTTCAATTAAGAGGCTACTGATCTCCATCTCTCCCAGCCGCTCGACAATCGCCTTCATGTCCGGATAGCCCTCGCGTGTCGCCACTTTCACCTGTTCGACGCGAATGCCGTGTTCCAAGAGACGCTGCTTCTTTTTTTCTTCGGCGAAGGAGCAGAACACTAACACGTCGTCCTGCGCGGTTTTCACAATGCGCGAGGTCAATGGCAAGCGCAAGCGGGAATCCAGCACTAAACGCAGCAGGGGACGGCGACGGGCCATTTCGGTGCGGTCGGTGAGCAAAGGATCATCGGCGATGATGGTGCCAACGCCCACCATGATTCCGTCATTCTGGTGGCGGAGTTGTTGGACATGAGCGCGCGCGGATTCGCTGGTGATCCATCCGCCCGTAGCTGCGCCTGCGCCGGAGGGAGTTGTGCTCTTGGGGTCGGGCGGCGGGGCGATTTTTCCATCCAGCGTCATGGCCGATTTCAAAATCACCAATGGCTTTTTAGTACGGATGTATTTGGCAAAAGCTTCATTCAAAGTCCGGGCCTGTTCTTCGAACATGCCAGCGACTACTTCAATGCCGGCCTTGCGCAACCGTTCAAAACCCTTTCCACTTACCTGCGGATTTGGATCCGGCATGCACGCGACTACCCTTCGCACGCCCGCGGCAATGACTGCGTCTGCGCAAGGACCAGTGCGGCCTTGGTGTGAGCACGGCTCGAGATTGATGTACAGAGTGGATCCCTTGGCCTTACTTGCCGCCTGCTCGATCGCGAGTACTTCGGCATGCTTCACTCCCGCATAGGTGTGGAACGCCTCGCCCAGAACAAATCCGCCGTCGCTTACAAGAATTGCTCCCACGCAGGGATTAGGCGAAGCCAGAGCTATGCCTCGCCGAGCGACTTCAAGGGCGCGCTTCAGGAATCGTTCGTCTGTTTTGCGGTCTGAAGACATTTGAACAGTTCACCACGGAGACGCTGAGGCACGGAGTGCTAAATACATCTAAATCTTTATTTAAACGAAATCTTCTGCTATCTCAATCACAGCTGCGATGTATTGCAAGCTGAAGCCTTGATTGCTCTTCATCAAAATTTCCAAGAAATATTTCAAACGCTTCTTTATTCCACAGTATCGAATACAAATTGATCGATTTCGAGACTTCTCGGTGGCTCCGTGGCTCCGTGGTGAAGCTTCATGCAAACAATGATTCAACGAATTCCTTAGGATCAAAAGGCAGCATGTCGCCCACTTTTTCCCCCACTCCCACGTAGCGCACAGGAAGCCCCAACTCCCGCGAAATGGCAACGACCACGCCGCCCTTGGCCGTGCCGTCGAGTTTAGTGAGCACAATGCCGGTGACGCCCGCCGATTGCGTGAAGAGCCGCGCTTGTTGCAGCCCGTTCTGGCCTGTGGTCGCGTCCATCACCAGCAATGTTTCATGCGGGGCGCCGGGAATAATTCGCTCCGCCGTGCGACGCATCTTTTCCAATTCCATCATCAGGTTTGTCTTCGTGTGCAGGCGCCCTGCCGTATCCACGATCACGTAATCGTGATGACGGGCGGAAGCCGACTTCAAGGCGTCGAAGAGCACCGCCGCTGGATCACCGCCGGGCTTGGTACGAATTACTTCGGTCCCGGTACGCTGTCCCCAGACTTCCAGTTGATCAATAGCCGCCGCGCGGAAGGTGTCAGCCGCACAGAGCAAAACAGTCTTACCCTGCGACCGGAATACTTGCGCCAGTTTTCCAATGCTTGTGGTCTTGCCCGTGCCGTTCACGCCGACCACCAGAATTACCTCAGGCCCTTCGACTTTTTTGACCGGTCGCTGATCTGCCGAATTTAGAATCAACAACAGCTCTTCCTTCAACAATCGCTTCAACTCATCCACATTCTTGATCTGCTTGCGGTCGGCCTTGTCGCGCAGCTTTTCCAGGACTTCGCGGGTAGTGGTGGTGCCGAGGTCGGCCTGGATCAGTGTTGCCTCCAGGTCATCGAGCGTGTTGCGGTCAATTTCTTTGCCGAACGAAACTACTTCCTCAATGCGTTCGCTGAGGTTTTCGCGGGTGCGCGTGACCGCTTCTTTCATGCGGTCCAGAAAGCCGCGCTCGGGCTCGGTGCTGCCAAATAGGGTCTGAATCATGACGAGCTTTTATTATAACGAGCGCGATTGCAGCCTGCAGAAACGGCCACATTGCGATGGCAGGGGCTAGAATAATAAGAGCTAAAATAGAAGTTGACCATGATGCGCCGCGTCTATCTCGATAACAACGCCACCACCCCGCTTCTTCCCGAGGTGTTGGAAGCCATGCGGCCATTTTTTATCGAGCACTTTGGAAATGCCTCGTCCATCCATCATCACGGTCAGGAGACTAGGTCGGCAGTCGAGCGCGCTCGGGAATCCGTCGCGGTTCTTTTGGGATGCCGCGCTTCGGAGATCGTGTTTACCAGCGGCGGCACCGAGGCTGATAATCTGGCGATTTTTGGCCTGGTGAAGCCCGGCGATCACATCATTACTTCGAACATCGAACACCATGCGGTATTGAATGCGTGCAAGCATTGGCAAGAAAACGGGCACGAGGTCACATTTGTTCCCGTGGATGGAAAAGGGCAGGTGAGCCCGGACGATGTGCGGCGGGCGCTGCGTCCGAATACCAAACTCATTTCCATCATGATGGCGAATAACGAAACCGGAGTGCTGCAACCGGTCGAAGCAATTGGCGCGATTGCCGCGGAAGCTGATGTGTACTTCCATACTGACTCCGTGCAGGCAGCAGCAAAGGTACCGATAGATGTGAAGGCCATCGGCTGCGATTTGCTCTCCATCTCTGGCCATAAAATCCATGCTCCGCAGGGTGTGGGCGCTTTGTACGTGCGGAAGGGAACTATCCTGCAACCCATGATGCTAGGTGGCCGCCATGAGCGCTCACGCCGCGCGGGAACGGAAAATGTTGCAGGCATCGTTGGACTGGGCAAGGCCGCCGAGCTTGCGCAAAATTCGCTGCAAAACGGCAGCATGGACGAAATTGCCGCGATGCGCGACCGCATGGAAAATGCTCTATTGCAACAGATCGAAGCGAGTGGAGTGAATGGCGCGGGAACTCGCCGCGTCCCAAACACCACGAATATATATTTTGATCACATTGAAGGCGAAGCGATGGTCATTGCTCTCGACCTCAAGGGGCTGGCGGTTTCGACAGGCGCGGCTTGTTCATCCGGGGCGCTTGAGCCCTCGCATGTGCTCGTGGCCATGGGGATGAGCGCGGACCACGCACGCGCCAGCATCCGTTTTAGCCTGGGGAAGCAAAATACTCCGGAAGATGTTGATTTCGCCCTTGGCCTTGTTCCCGCAACTATTGGCCGCCTGCGGGAGTTGTCACCCGTTTACAATAAACAAGAAGTCGGCAAATAAGTGCAGCGCGTACGCTTAGTAACTCCCGCATTATTTACTACATACTAAATGCCTAACACCAAGACCATCGCCGTTGCCATGTCGGGAGGAGTTGACTCCTCGACCGTTGCGGCCATTCTGCATGCCGAGGGACACTCGCTCATCGGCCTGACCATGCAGCTGTGGAACCAACGACGGCTTGCCGGCAAGGCTGGAATGCCTGAGGCTGTCCACGGACGGTGCTGCTCGCTCGACGACGTTTACGACGCCCGCCGTGTGGCCGAAGCCATTGGCATTCCGTACTATGTGGTAAATCATGAAGACCGTTTCGAAAAGGAAGTCGTGCGTCCTTTTGTGGAGGAATATCTTTCTGGACGCACACCGATCCCTTGTAGCCTTTGCAACAATCACTTGAAGTTCGATCAGCTTCTTACTGTGGCTCACCAGGTTGGTGCCGATGCAATAGCTACGGGTCACTATGCACGGGTGGAGTTTGACGACGGAATTGCCCGTTGGTTGCTTAAGCGCCCTGCAGACGTAGCCAAGGACCAAACCTATTTCCTCTTCGGGCTTACACAGGAACAGCTAAGCCACACACTATTTCCCCTCGGCAATATGACCAAGCCCCAGGTCCGCGAGCTGGCGCGGCAGCATGGGCTTGCCTTGGCGGAGAAGCCCGACTCGCAGGAAATCTGTTTTGTTCCGGGCGGAGACTACAAGAATTTTATTGATGCCTATCTTGCGGAGCAGGGAGACCGCCTGCCTGACACCGCCGGAGAGTTGGTCACAACCAATGGCGAAGTGCTGGGAGAGCACTCCGGCATTCACAACTTTACCGTTGGACAGCGTAAGGGCCTGGGTGTTGCCACTGGCTCTCCGCTCTATGTGATTGAGATCAAGGGTGACAAGCGACAGGTGGTTGTCGGAGGCCAGGAAAATCTTTACTCCCAAACGTTGCGCGCTAAGCGGATCAACCTTATTTCCGTGGCAAAACTGGACGAACCTTTACGCGTTTCTATTAAAATTCGCCACCGTCACGAACCTGCCTCGGCTGTGATCGAACAAATCTCGCAGGATGAAATTCTGGCCACCTTTGATCAGCCGCAGCGGGCGGTGACTCCCGGCCAGGCTGCGGTTTTTTACGACAGCGATATTGTGGTAGGCGGCGGTTGGATCAGCTAAACCGCTAGCTTGCAATAATCATGCGGCCCCTACAGAAAATCTCTTAGGATATTGAAATTGGGAGCCTCATAATATCCGCATTTTCAGGCGGCAAAGGGCCCGGGCAGTTTGCATCTAACGTGCATGGAGATTCGTATGAGAATGATTTCGAGAATTACCGTTCCGATAGTCACGCTTGCGGCATTGATCTGCGTTCAGGGTGCAGGAGCGCAAATCGCCCCCGCTGCATCGCCCGGCCCCGGTGCCCTTTCAGCAACGGCTGCCGCAAACGCTCCCACTGCAACCGCCCCTGGACTGCACTTTTCTCCGGGTACCATTCTTCCGGTTGAATTGGACAAATCCGTGGACGCCAAAAAGGCCAAGCCCGGCGACCCGCTGGTTGCGAAAATTGATCAGGATTTATTGTCCAATGGGAAAATTGTGATTCCCAGAAATTCCAAGATCATGGGGCACGTGGTTGAGGCCAAAGCTTCCAGCCATGATGACAAAAGCTCGAAGCTGGGAATCGTTTTTGACAAAATCGAAGTAAAGGATGCTCCCGAAATTCCATTGAGCGCAGTAGTGCAGGGAATTGGCGCTCCGGTTTCAGCAGTTGGCAACAACGCTTATGGTGACGACATGGGAGGGCCTTCTTCGGGAAATCCCAGCGGTATGACCGGAAGCTCTCCGATGGGAGGCAGTGGCAATATGGGGAACAATCGCTCATCATCCGCTACCGGATCTGCCAGCCCCAACATGCCGAATCAGGGGGGGAGTTCGGAGATGCCTGCTGGGCAAAAGACCTCTCCTCTTCCCAGAAACTTTCAGGGGGTTAGCGGATTGCACGGACTTTCCTTGAGTCAGGGATCCATGCAGGATTCCCTCGTCAGTTCACAGGATCACAACGTGAAGCTGGACAGCGGCACGCAGATTTTACTGCGCGCGAAATAGGTCGCTTATGAACATAAAAAAGGCAGCGGATGCAACCGCTGCCTTTTCTTCTTAGATTGTCGGCCTGATCTGGTCTAAATAAACATTTCGTCCTGAGGGACGGGCGACCCATTCCGGCGAGTACGCTTCGTTCCAAATAACGAGCCAAAACCAACGCTCAGGCCCTGCATGAGCGCGGAAATCTGGCGCACCGGTGAAACCACCGTTCGATGCATGATTTCTGTCGTTTGCTCCACGCGGTCCAGCGTGCGTCCCACGAACTCATCGGCGCGAATTACCTGTAGCCGCGTACGATCAATGATGTCGTTCAGAGTTACATCAAAACGTTCCAGTTGAGAATGCACCAGAGCGGTAGCCTCGCTCGCGTTGATAACAGCGCTTTCAATCTTCGGCTGAAGCTCTGTAACCATGGAGTGTACAAGCTCGGCTGTGGGCAGGACTTTGGTGGTCAGGTCGGCCGCGAGTTGTTCCACGCGCGAGCTGGTCTTGCGCATGGCGAAAAACATCGCACCAAGTATCGCGGCTTGCAACACTACCGCTGCCGCCGTCACCGCGATAAAAATTGGCAAATAATCCATGATGATGGCTCCATCTCGTGATCCGGCTACCGGACCACGAAAGAAACACTCCTATGACTTCGGTGAATTGCCGGGCTGGGTCGTTACTTCCTGATACGCCTGCCGGCCTGCTTCATATGCCGAGCGAAATTGCTCTTTCTGCTCGTTCATGACTTCACGGCCGCGGTCCACCCACTGCTCGGCCTGCTCGCGGGCCTCTTGGGCGCGAGAGCGCATGTAATCACGGCCTTCTTCAGCCTTTACCCGCAGCACCTCGCGAGTTTCGCTGCCGGCGCGGGGCGCATACAATACCCCGGCGACCGCACCGATGCCTAGTCCGGCCAAAAACCAAAAAAAACTGCTCCCGCTATCTCGATCTGACATGTCGTCCTCCAACTATGGCTGGCACTAATCGGATGGTAGCATTCGAGATAGGGAAATACAATTCGCTCCCATATCATCGAATGAAGATCCAATGAAGAGTGCTTCGACGGATTAAAGCTTGTAAAAAGCTGTGCCCCCGCGAGACAATGTCACGCCAAACGAGGTAGATTTATCCGCATATGAAGTACCGCCAACACGGATACCAGGACCGCGATGAGGCCCCGAAGCAAAAGTCCTCTCCGAGTCCCGCCGCTCCGAAAAAAGAAAACACCTTTGGCCCTCGACCGCTGCAAATGGCGGCCACGCACTCGGTCTCCCGCTGCTCGCAATGCGGAAATCTGTTACAAAACTTGTCCGACCCGGTAGGTAAATGTCCGAAATGTGGTTTTGATTTGCATTCGTGCAAGCAGTGCACCAACTTCGATCCTTCGAGCCGGTTCGAGTGCACGCAACCGATTCTTGAACGCATCTCTCCCAAGGACAAACAGAACAAGTGTACGTTTTATTCCGTGCGAGTGATGCTTGAGAAGGAAACTTCGTCTTCCGCGGGAGCGTCCACCGCGCGGCCCTCGCGCGTGCAGGATGCGCGCCAGGCCTTTGAAAATCTTTTCAAGAAGTAACTCCCTACAGAATCGGCAAGTGAACGCAGGGCTGAACCATGAAGTCCAATCTGGACATCTGCTCCAGCGCTTTTTCGACCAAGGACGATTTGCAGGATTCCAGCGTGATGACAAAGGGCAGGCTGGCGTCAGAATATCCCGGCTTCTGTAGTACGGAATCAATATTGATGTCGTTCTTAGAGAGAATGGTCGCGATGGTCGCGATAATCCCCGGCCGGTCTTTCACAATAAAGCGCAGATAGTGCCGCGACGTGTAGTTGTTGGTTACGTTTCGTGGGACGGCGGTAATTTCCGCGAGGCCGTTGGAGCCGCCATGTTTGGCGCGGGCAATGGCGAGAATGTCAGAAACCACGGCGACCGCCGTTGGGTTTCCTCCAGCGCCGTGGCCGGCAAAAATGATTTCTCCGCCGAATTTCCCCGTGGACATCACTAGATTCCGCCCGCCTTCGACGCTAGCCAGCGGAGAGGACTCGGAAACGATCGCGGGCTGCACGGCGGCCAGAAGGTTTTCTCCAATCAATTCTGCCCATGAAACCTGGCGAATCGTGGATTGCAACTGCCGCGCGTAAACAAAATCTATGGCTTCAATGGGACGGATGGAGCGGCATAAAACTTTTTCCGGCTTGCCGTCGCTGTGCAATCCCACGCGGGCAAGAATGGTGAGCTTGGCACGCGCATCGAAGCCGTCCACGTCATCCGTCGGGTCAGCTTCGGCAAAGCCTAACTTCTGCGCTTCGGCCAGCGCCTCGGAAAATGAAATTCCGCGCTTATCAATCTGGCTCAGAATGTAATTGCACGTTCCGTTTAGAATCCCATAAATCTTGGAGAGTTCATCTCCAGCCAAGCCTTCCTGCAAACCAGAAATTACGGGAACTCCGCCGGCGACGGAAGCGCCGAAGGCAATGTGGCGGCCTGATTTTCTCGCCAGTTCGATCAGTTCCAATCCGTGATGCGCGATCAGTTGCTTGTTCGCAGTGACGACGGACTTGCCTGAGCTCAAAGCTTTGCGGATCCAATCGCCCGCCGGAGTCAATCCGCCGACGACTTCTACGATGATGTCCACATCGGCGGAAAGTACTTCGTCGATGTCTTCCGTCCACTTAACCTTGGGCAGCCAATCAACTTTTTTACGGGCCACGCCCCGGTTGTACACATGCGTAAGACGAAGCCCAGGCGCGGGATGGCTGGAAAGAATTTTAGCGACGGAGCTGCCTACGGTGCCGAAGCCAATGATGGCAACGTTCAGCGTTTCTTTTTTTTGAACATCAGCACTGGCGGCTTGCTTAGGTGTCTTCATGTTGTTTTCAATTTACGGCAACGCGGCCCTTCTTGCCGTTTGCACGCCGCCCGTTCGCGTCAGGCAATGTGAGCTTTACTTCGGCTTTGCTGCTCTCAGGTTCGCCGAAAAATCTTGCATGCAGATGACGCACTGCTTGCGGCACTTCGCTTTCTTTCACCACAAAGCTGATATTGATTTCCGACGCGCCCTGAGAAATCATACGCACGTTAACTCCCGCGTCGGCAACCGTGCTGAAAACGCTGGCGGCTATTCCGTGACGCCCGTGGATGTCTTCGCCGACCAGGCAAATGATCGCCTGCTGGTTTTCGCAGGTCACGTCAGCAATTTTCTCCAGTTGGGCAAGCAATTCCTCGGGCATCCGCTTGGATTCAATGGTGAACGAAAGGCTGACCTCCGAGATCGCGACGAGATCCACGGTGGCGGAATGCTGGTCGAGGGCCTCGAATACCGTGCGCAGAAAATTGTGGACCATAAGGCCGCGCGAGGCGACTACGTTCACCAGGCTGATTCCGTTCTTCGCCGTGATGGCGCGGAACATCTCATTGCCGCTCGGAGCATGCGCGGTGATGCGCGTTCCCTTGCTCTTAATATTGCGGGAGTTCAAAACGTACACTGGAATATCTTTTTCGATCGCGGGCAACAGTGTTGCCGGGTGTAAAACCTTCGCGCCAAAATATGCCAGCTCGGCAGCTTCATTAAAGCTAATGCGGCGGATAGTGCGCGCATCCGGACAAAGCCGCGGATCGGTGGTCATCATCCCTTCCACGTCGGTCCAAATCTCAATGCACTCCGCATTCAGCGCGCCGCCGATGATGGCTGCGGTGTAATCGGAGCCGCCGCGGCCCAAAGTCGTGGGAACGCCGTCCACAGAAGAAGCGATAAAGCCGCCCATGACCGGAATGCGGTGCTTGGCGAGGATGGGTTTGATCACAGCCTGCGCGCGCTGGCGGGTTTCTGCCGCTTGGGGACGGGCGCAGGTATGTGAACCATCCGTAATCACGCACTCGCGGGAGTCCACCCACTGCGCTTCCAGGCCGAGTTCGGTAAGCGTGGGAGCAATAAATTGACTGGATAGCAGTTCGCCGAAAGAAAGTAAAAAGTCGCTGCTGCGCGGAGAAAGCTCATGCACAGCCGAAACACCCCGCAGAAACTCGCCCAACTGCAGAAATGTTTTCTCCAGCTTGCTCGCAATTTTCGTAAAAACTTTGGGACTGAGTAACGACTTCGCGGCGGCCAAATGCCGCTCTTTCAATGCAGGCAATAATTCCAGAGCGCCTTCCGCATCTCCTGACGCCGCTTTCTGTCCCATCGCCACCAGTTGATCAGTGACCTTCGCCATGGCGCTGACCACGACAATCGGGTCTTGTTTGCGGCGGCTGCGTACGATTTCGGCAACCCGCTGAATGGCGGTTGCGCTTTCCACGGAAGTGCCTCCGAATTTCATGACAATCATCGAAGCACCAGCCTTGAAATACTTGAGCTACGGTCTTGCATAACCCTCCCGAGAATTTTTGCTGCAAAACATAAAAAATCCCACTCGCCAGACATTCTGGCAGTGGGTTGTTGAGCTTTTATTATGGTTCGCTCAACTGCGCCCGGGCCAGAAGACGATAATCCGCGTGCCTGTTGTAATGGGCCGCATAGTAGTCCAGCTCATCTTCCGACCGGCAGATAACATACCTGTCAGTGAATATAGCTGAAATCGCCGGCTGCCCGCATGCAAGTTATTAATTTTACCAATCAGGGAAAGTACACCGCAATGAACAGCTAGCTACCCGCCGGGGAGAATGAGAAAACCAACAAATATGAGCCGGCGCGTTAAATGGTTCGTGGCAATAGGGTTATGATCAAACAATCCTAAAATTTCCATTGCAGTCATCGAAATTCTGAATCATACTTTTCTACTCATTTTTTCTCCAATCTCGTTGATAATAGAAGACGATCATAGAGAGCAACCTGAGCACGGCCTGGTCTTTGCCGCGAAGATGGCGGCAAGGGCATTCTATTCTCTAAACTTATTGATTCTGTTGTAGGAGATCGCGAAACCATGCAGCACCACAAACCACTTTACGGACTCCCCCCGGCTCAAGGACTTTACGACCCGGCACATGAACACGACGCTTGTGGCATGGGGTTTGTGGCGAGCATTCGTGGTCAAAAGAGCCATGACATCATCCGCAAGGGCATTCAGGTCCTCATCAACCTGACCCACCGCGGCGCCTGCGGCTGCGATCCTGAGACCGGAGACGGCGCGGGCATCCTCATTCAGATTCCGCATAAGTTCTTTGAACGCGAGTGTTCGAAGCTTGGTTTCACTCTGCCTGAGCCGGGCAAGTACGCCGTGGGAATGACTTTTCTGCCGGTGGAGAAGCACCAGCGGTTGCAATCCGAAGGCATTCTAGAGCGGATCGTCAAAGAAGAAGGACTTTCTGTTCTCGGTTGGCGTGACACGCCTTGCGATGGCGATGCCATCGGACGCGTGGCTCGGCAGTCACAGCCTTATATTCAGCAGATTTTTGTGGCGTGCCCTCCAGAGATGGACGAGGATGCGTTTGAACGCAAGCTGTATGTAATTCGCAAATTGGCCGAGCGTGAAGTTGCGCAGTCTGAGATAGAAGACAAAGGGCTGTTCTATATTCCATCGCTCTCCGCGCGGACGATTGTTTATAAAGGCCTATTGCTCGCGCCGCAGATTGCGAATTTCTACGGCGAGTTGGCTGATCCTGATGTTGTGAGCGCGCTGTGCCTCGTGCACCAACGTTTTTCAACCAACACGTTCCCCAGTTGGCCGCTAGCCCATCCCTATCGCTACATCGCGCATAACGGTGAGATCAACACGCTGAAAGGCAATGTAGCATGGATGCACGCGCGCCAGTCCGTGCTCGCATCGCCGGTTTTCGGCGACGACATGAAAAAGCTCTTTCCGATCATCGCGCCCGGTGGAAGTGACTCAGCCAGCTTTGATAACGCCGTGGAAATGCTCGTGCAATCCGGACGGAGCATTCCGCACGTGATGGCCATGCTGATTCCTGAGGCCTGGTCGGGAAATCCGCACATGCAGGCCGAGAAGCGCGCATTTTACGAATATCACGCCTCGCTCATGGAGCCATGGGATGGCCCCGCTGCGATTGCGTTTACTGACGGCCGCGTCATCGGCGCAACGCTTGACCGCAACGGCCTGCGCCCCGGCCGCTATGTCGTCACGAAGGATGATTTGGTTGTGCTTTCCTCCGAGGTCGGCGTGCTCGCTGTGCCTCCGGAAACCGTGAAGAGCAAAGGCCGCCTTCAGCCCGGCAAAATGTTTTTGGTGGATACGGTGGAAGGCCGCATCATAGCCGACAAGGAAATCAAGAAAAAGCTGTCTGCGCGGCAGCCGTACGCAAAGTGGATCAAGGCTAACCAGATCACCATGGATCAGTTGCCGGAGCCCGCACGCGTTCACGGCTCGGATCACGAGACCATTATTCCGCGCCAGCGCGCCTTTGGTTATACCGACGAAGATTTGCGCATGATTCTGGAACCGATGGCCACAAGCGGCCAGGAGCCGATAGGCTCGATGGGAACGGACACGCCGCTGGCATGCCTCTCTGACCGCCCGCAACCGCTGTTCAATTATTTCAAGCAGTTGTTCGCGCAGGTTACGAATCCGCCGATTGATCCCATCCGCGAAGAGATGGTGATGTCGCTCATCAGCTACATTGGCACTGAGCGCAATATTCTCGACGAGAAGCCCGAGAACTGCCATACGCTCAAGTTGCCGCATCCGATTCTTACCAATCGCGATTTGGAAAAACTCCGTCGCGTTTCGCGTGGAGATTTACTGGCGACCACGCTGTATATGACCTTCCGCGCCGCCGATGGCGAGGAAGGCCTGAAGCGCGCTCTTGGCGAGATCTCGCGCCGCGCCTCGATTGCTGTGAAGTCCGGATATACGCTGTTGATTCTTTCCGACCGCGGCGTGGACAAGGACTACGCGCCCATTCCCAGCCTGCTGGCGCTGGCCGCGGTACACAATCATCTGGTGCAGGAAGAGACCCGCACGCAGGTTGCGCTCATTCTTGAATCGGGCGAGCCGCGCGAAGTCATGCATTTTGCTTTGCTCATCGGATACGGCGCAAGCGCCATCAATCCCTATCTTGCGCTTGAGACTTTGGAAGACCTCGGCAATCGCGGATATTTGCCCGACGGCGTCAATGCTGAAGTAGCGGCCAAGCACTTCGTGAAAGCCGTCAATAAAGGTCTGCTTAAGACCTTCTCGAAGATGGGTATTTCCACGCTGCAAAGTTATCGCGGCGCGCAGGTATTTGAAGCGATCGGCCTTAACAAAGACCTGGTGGACGCTTATTTCACGGGAACAACCTCCCGCCTTGAAGGCGTGGGCCTGGATGTCCTGGCTCGCGAAGCGGTGATGAAGCACAGCTATGCGTTCCAGCCGGCCACGGAATTCGATACCGAGCTCGCGGTTGGAGGCAGCTACCACTTCCGCGTGAATGGCGAATATCACTTGCTGAATCCGCTGAGCATCAGCAAGCTCCAGCATGCGGTGCGGGCGAATAGCTACAAGACTTACGAGGAATATGCCGCTCTGATTGATGAACAGGGCCGCAACATGGCCACTTTGCGCAGCTTGATGGAAATCAAGAAAGCGAAGAAGCCAATACCGATTGAACAGGTCGAACCGGCGATCGAGATTGTGAAACGGTTTACTACTGGTGCGATGTCTTTCGGTTCCATCAGTAAAGAGGCGCACGAGACCCTGGCCATCGCCATGAACCGCATTGGCGGAAAATCGAACACCGGCGAGGGCGGGGAAGACGAAAACCGCTTCAAGCCCGATGCCAACGGCGACTTGCGCCGCAGTGCGATCAAGCAGGTGGCTTCCGCGCGGTTTGGCGTGACCACAAATTATCTAGTCAATGCCGACGAGCTCCAGATCAAAATGGCGCAGGGTGCAAAGCCCGGCGAGGGTGGACAGCTTCCCGGCCACAAAGTGGACGATGTGATTGCCCGCTTGCGGCACTCCATCCCCGGCGTGGGGTTGATCTCTCCGCCGCCGCACCACGACATCTATTCGATCGAAGATCTGGCGCAGCTGATCTACGACCTGAAGAATACGAATCCCAAGGCCCGCGTTTCCGTGAAATTGGTTGCCGAAGTCGGCGTCGGTACGGTCGCCGCCGGAGTCGCTAAGGCACATGCCGACGTCGTGCTCATTAGCGGCGACAGCGGAGGCACCGGAGCTTCGCCTTTGAGTTCCATTAAGCACGCAGGCAGTCCATGGGAGCTTGGGCTCGCTGAGACGCAGCAGGTCCTGCTGATGAACGACCTGCGCAGCCGCATCCGTGTGCAGACTGACGGCAAATTGCAGACTGGCCGCGATGTCGTCATCGCTGCCTTGCTCGGCGCGGAAGAATATGGTTTCGCGACGGCTCCGCTCATCACGATGGGTTGCATTATGCTGCGCAAATGCCACTTGAATACTTGTTCAGTCGGCATTGCCACGCAGGACCCAGAGCTTCGCAAGAAATTCAGCGGCCAACCCGAATACGTTATTAATTTCTTTTTCTTCGTGGCCGAGCAGGTGCGCCAATACATGGCGCAGCTTGGCTTCCGCAAAGTGGACGACATGGTGGGACGCGTGGAAATGCTCAATACCCGGCCTGCCGTCGAGCACTGGAAGGCCAAGGGAATTGATCTCTCGGCAATCCTCTACAACCCGCCGCTTCCGGGCCGCGTTGCGCGGCATTGCGTTACTTCACAGGACCATGGACTCGATCAGGCTCTCGACCACAAACTCATCGAACAGGCAGCGCCAGCGCTCGAGAAAATCACGCCTGTCGAAATCGATATGCCCATCCGCAACGTGCATCGCACCGTGGGCGCCATGTTGAGTGGCGACATCGCGCGGCGTTACGGGTCGGAAGGTCTGCCTGAAGACACGATTCGCGTTCACTTCAGCGGATCAGCCGGGCAAAGCTTCGGGGCGTTTTTAGCTAAAGGCGTAACCCTAAGGCTCGAAGGCGATGCCAATGACTACGTCGGCAAAGGGCTTTCGGGCGGGCGCATCATTGTGCATCCGGCAAAAAAATCCACCTTCGCGGCGGAAGAAAATATTTTGATCGGCAACGTTGCCCTTTACGGCGCGACCAGCGGCGAGGCTTTCTTCAATGGCATGGCTGGCGAACGCTTTGCAGTCCGCAATTCGGGCGCAACCACCGTGGTGGAAGGCGTTGGCGATCATGGTTGCGAATACATGACCAACGGACTCGTCGTCGTTCTCGGCTCCTGCGGGCGCAACTTTGCCGCGGGCATGAGCGGCGGCATCGCTTACGTCTTCGACGATAAAGGAGATTTCACCGAAGAGCGCTGCAATCTCGCTTCCGTGGACCTGGAACCTGTCATGGAAGCCCAGGACATTGAATTGATCAAGAACCTCATCACGCGCCACCACACGCTAACGGGCAGCCGTCGCGCAAAATGGCTTCTCGATAATTGGGCCGACGCGCTTCCTCGCTTTATCAAAGTCTATCCGCACGAGTTTAAGCGCGTGCTGGGCGTGGCGCGCGCGCCACAACAATACATTCCCGGACGGCCCGTGCCTGTCGCCGCGGATCTTGAGCAGGTGCAGCATGGGTAAGAACACAGGGTTCATGGAGTTCCCGCGCGAGCACGCAACGCGCCGTCCGGTAATCGAGCGTGTAAACGACTGGTTTGAGATTTACCAGGATTTTCCTGAGGAGAGCCTGCGCAAGCAGGGCGCGCGCTGCATGGATTGCGGCGTGCCTTTCTGCCACACCGGGTGCCCGGTCAACAATCTCATCCCCGACTGGAACGATCTCGTCTATCGCGGACGCTGGAAGGAAGCCATTCGCCAGTTGCATTCGACCAACAACTTCCCGGAATTCACAGGAAGAATTTGCCCTGCTCCGTGTGAGGCTTCGTGTGTGCTTGGCATCAATGAGCCTCCGGTCACAATAAAACAGATCGAAAAGAACATCGTGGATCACGCCTTCAAGGAAGGCTGGATCCATCCCGAACCTCCGAAATTCCGCACGGGTAAGAAAGTCGCTGTCATTGGCTCCGGTCCCGCCGGGTTAGCGGCCGCTCAACAATTGAACCGCGCTGGACATTGGGTAACGGTATACGAAAAGGCTGACCGCGCCGGCGGCCTGCTGCGCTACGGCATTCCGGAATTCAAGATGGAGAAATCCCTCGTGGACCGGCGCCTGGAACAGATGAAGGCCGAAGGCGTCACGTTTGTCGTGAATGCCCACGTCGGAAAAAATGTTCAGGTAAAAGATTTGCAGCGCGACTTTGACGCCATCCTGCTGGCTGGCGGCGCGGAACATGGCCGCGACCTGACGGTCCCGGGACGTGAGCTTAAAGGCATCCACTTCGCCATGGACTTTCTGCCGCAGCAGAACAAGCGCTGCCACGGTGATGTGCTCGATCCCGCGCTCGATATCTTGGCCAATGGAAAACATGTCGTGATTATCGGTGGCGGAGACACTGGCGCCGATTGCCTGGGGACTTCGCATCGCCAGAAACCGAAATCCGTGCATCAGTTTGAAATTATGCCCATGCCGCCGAATGACCGTTCGCCGTTAACGCCGTGGCCGCTGTGGCCCATGCAGCTTCGCGTGGAAGGCGCGCACGAAGAGGGCGGCATCCGCGACTGGAGCATCGCCACCACCAAGTTCACGGGCGACGATCAAGGCAACGTGAAAAAGCTGCACGCCATTCGCGTAGGCCCGCCGCCAAAGTTTGAGCCAATTCCCGGCAGCGAATTCACCATGGATGCCGACCTTGTTCTGTTGGCGATGGGCTTCCTTGGTCCGGTAAAGAACGGGATGATTGAACAGCTTGGCGCAAAGCTTGATGCGCGTGGAAACGTGGCCACTGACGCGGATTATATGTCCTCAGTGCCCGGGGTATTTGCTGCGGGCGATATGCGTCGCGGCCAGTCGCTCGTAGTGTGGGCCATTGCCGAAGGCCGCAAGGCTGCGGAAGGCGTGGACAAATATTTGTTGGCCCAGGGCGCGCACAGGCCGGTGGCGGCGAGCTCGACCGGTCAATCTGTTTCTGCATAAAGCGTTCGTGCTGCTCAATAATCTTCAGGCGGGATCATTCAGGTAATATGGTCTCGCCTTTTTATTTCACCAAATGATCACTCTTTCCGATATCCAGGCGGCCACGGGCCGCATTCGCGACTCTATCTACGTCTCTCCCTGCGCGCGCTCTGAGACATTTTCGGAGGCGACCGGCAACACCGTCTTTCTGAAACTCGACAATTTGCAGCGCACCGGAGCATTTAAAGAACGTGGTGCGCTGAACAAGCTGCTTACCTTAACCGACGCAGAACGCAAGTCTGGAGTGATTGCCGCGTCTGCTGGCAACCACGCGCAGGGCGTCGCTTACCATGCAGGCAAGCGCGGCATTCGCGCGCAGATCTGCATGCCGCTCACCACCCCTCTCATCAAAGTTTCGGCCACAAAAGCCTACGGAGCGGAGGTCATCTTGCATGGCGCGAATTACGACGAAGCCTGCGAAGAGGCTATCCGCCGCAGCAAGAGCGAAGGCCTCACATTCATTCATCCGTTTGATGACGATGTGGTGATCGCCGGGCAGGGAAGCCTTGGCCTTGAAATTCTGCAGCAGCATCCCGATATTGAAGCGGTCATTGTGCCCATCGGCGGCGGCGGTCTGATCGGCGGGATTTCCTGCGCGATCAAGGAAACTAATCCTAAGATTCAGGCCTTCGGCGTTCAGCCCTCACGGCTGCCGTCCATGAAAGCGGCCCTCGCGGAAGGCAAGCCAGTCACCATTCCTGCGGCCACAACCATCGCCGATGGAATCGCTGTTCGCCGCACGGGAGTGCGCACGCTGGAGTTAGTAAAGAAGTATGTCGACGATGTTGTGACCGTGGATGACGAAGAAATCGCCAACGCGATTCTGCTTCTCCTCGAACACGAAAAAACGCTGGCTGAAGGCGCGGGCGCGGCAGCAATCGCCGCGCTGCTCAACCGGAAATTGCATCTCACTGGCAAGCGCGTGGCCGTCGTGATTGGCGGGGGTAACATTGACGTGACTTTGCTCTCGCGCATTATCGAACGCGGTCTGGTAAAAGATGGCCGCCTCGTGCGCCTGCGTATCCATCTGCCCGATTTTCCCGGCGCGCTGCACAACCTCACCGGAATCCTGGCGCAGCACCGCGCCAATATCGTGGAGACATCCTACGACCGCGCTTACCACGGCGTGAATCTGGGAGATACCGCTATTGAGATCACGATGGAGACTCGCGGCCCCGCACATATCGCGGAATTGCTGTCGGCGCTAAGCGCAGGCGGGTACGCGCACGAGAGGATTTCGTAGTTTCAACAGGAATTGGAACTGTAATGGTTAGTTTTATAAGGACGTATAAATGGTTACCCTTCACTCGTTCTTCGATGAGAGTGGGAAATTTCAAGACCATGAGGTCGTTGCATTTTGCGGATTTTGTGCTTCGTCGGCGCAACTTGCAGAGTTTAATCAACAGTGGAATAAACAACTACAACGGACAGGCATGACTGCTTTGCATTGGGTTAAAGCTCGGCGAAACGGAAAAGCTTTAAGTCCTAAGATCGGACCACAAACGGATTAGTGAATTAAAACCTTTTGCTGATTGTATAAATGATCATTTGCACGTTGGAATTGCGTTTGCGTGCGAAGTAAAAGGATATACATCATTCGCGCAGAATGCTAAGAATTTACTGGGTGGCAGTGACAATCCGTTTTACATTCAATTTTTGCGCGTGGTCCAACTCTTGCTTGATCTTGTAAAGCCCAAAGAAAATATAAGCATGACATGCGACGAAGATGAAGAAACTGCGTGGAACTGTTACCGATTGTATCGACGTGTAAAGGAACTTCAACCTGAAATAGGTAATAGGTTGGCTGCGCTTACGTTTGCAAATGATCAATATTTTCCAGCACTACAAGCAGCAGACATGTTGTCTTTTTTATGTCGCGAACAGGCAAGACTTCAGTGGTACAACCACTTGTACGATTACGCAGATTTTTTTCAATACTTAACTGAGGAGCGTGGTTCAAGTTCACTTGAATGGCGAGTTGCCTTTAAGGATAAGGAGGATCTTAAAAAGCTTGAAACATTTCTGGTTCGAGTAAGCCCAGCTACTCGTGGAAAAAAATCAGTCGTGGCTCAAGTAAGCCGGTAAATGTTTAATGTGTACTAGCGCGAACCCAGCATGTGCCCCATCTTCTTTTTCTTCGTCTTCATATATTTTTCCGCGTGAGTGCTCGGAGAAACCTCGCAGGGAACCCGCTCCACAACTTTGATTCCCGCCCGCTCCAGCGCCGCGATCTTGTCAGGATTGTTGGACAGCAAACGCACGCTCTGAATCCCCAACGCCTTGAACATTTCCGCTGGCAGCGTGAACTCGCGATGGTCAGCTTTGAATCCTAATTTTTCGTTGGCTTCAACCGTATCCAGGCCGCCATCCTGCAACTCGTACGCCTGCAACTTCGCCATCAGGCCAATGCCACGTCCTTCCTGCTGCTCGTAAATTAGAACGCCCGCTTTATTTTCGGCGATCATGGCCATGGCCATTTCCAGTTGCTGGCGGCAGTCGCAGCGCAGGGAAGCGAAAACGTCTCCGGTAAGGCACTGCGAATGGATGCGCACCAGTGGAGGCTCGGAGTGTACGTCGCCCATCACCAGCGCCACGGCCTCTTCCACGCGCGCATTGTTGCCCTCGCCAAAGGTGGCCCGAAAGCCAGAAATGCGAAACTTTCCCCATCGGGTAGGGAAATCCGCCGACGCCATTTGCTTGATTGTTTGGGAACTCACCCTTGAATTATACGAGGTCGCTAGGGGATGTGCAGGCGCGGCAATTTATCCCTGACGCGGAAAGTGATAGTGGACATCCTGCTTGGAAGAGATGGGCACGCCGTTCCGCGTGGCTGGAACAAAGCGCCAACTCTGGAGCGCCGCCAGCACTTTGTTGTCAATCTCCGGAGAAAAGCTCTTTACTACCTGCTTACTCACGATATTTCCCTTATCGTCAATCGTGATTTCCACCACAACGTCGCCTTGCTTGCCACCGAGTTCGCTCCGATCAACAAAAGGATCGGCGGAGACTACGGGCAGTGCAATTCGGACCTCATCGGAAGAAGAGCTGTCAAACGCTGATCCCTCACTGGATCCCGCCGCTTGCGGCTGGTTCGCCGCCATCGTAGGTTCGCTCATGGGTTCCGAGGGCGTCGCTGCCAGAGGAAGGGGCGCGGGTTTGGTTTTAGTACGCAAACGCGCGCGTAGCTGCAGTTGCTTTCGCGCTCTTTCCGCCGCCTGCTTTGCGGAGTGCCCGCTCCCCATCGCGTCGTTGGCAGCCTGGTTTTTCTGATTGGGCCAATAGACGTGGGCAACAAATTTGTCGCCACGGCCCGCGACTTTTGACGAAGAGACCAGCAGCTTAGGCGCGGCCGCATAAAGCACGAATCCAATGCATGCCAGGTGCAACGCAATGGACGCGGTGAGCGAAATGATGCGCCGCCGCTCCAAGAATTCGCCTTTAGCCTGAAGTTGAAAAGGATAATGCATATTGCCTTTGTTAATTAGACGCCATCGGTGAGGCGAGGTAAACAAATTATTGATTAAATTCCCAGGTTCCTTCGGGTTGGCCTGCTGCGGGAACACTGTTAAAATCTATCTACCATCCGATCGTGGGGCTATAGCTCAGCTGGGAGAGCGCGTCGTTCGCAACGACGAGGCCGTCGGTTCGATCCCGACTAGCTCCACCAAATTCTGACTCAATGTTTTCAATGGTTTCAACTGAGTCGCATTTGGTTTGTACAATTTTTGTACAACCGAGAGTTTTCAGCCGGAACAGCATCTCTCCTAGAAGGAGCGAAAAAAATGCTGTCCGTCTACACCCGCCACTCGCAAAAATGCCCGCACCAGAACGACATCGCATGGCGGCGATGCCGCTGCCCCAAATGGATTCAGGGCACGCCCAGCGAAGATCACGAGTTCCTTCGCACCAGCGCAGCCACGCGCACTTGGGAGCAGGCAGAAGAGAAAGCCAGAAAGCTTGAAGAAGAGGCGCGGCCCGGTGCCCGCAAGGCCGCACCTGCGATCACGATTGAAGAGGCGGTTGCAGCCTATCGAGCTGACGAAGCCGCCCGCTGCCTGTCGAAATCCACCACCAACCAAAGCAAGACTCTCTTTCAATTTCACCTGCTGGCTTGGGCAAAGGACGTGGGCCTCACTCTGCTCAGAGAACTCACTACTCCGGATCTGGTCAAGTTTCGTGCAACGTGGGGCAATGGCCCGAACACGACCCGCCGCAAACACGAACGCCTGATCGGCTTTTTCGAGTTCTGCATCGGCAACGATTGGCTCGACAAAAACCCAGCCCTCAAAATGAAGAAGGCGGAAGAGAAGCGCGTTCCGACCGACTATTTCACTCGCGAAGAATTTCAGCGCATTGAGGACGCGACCTTCGCTTATGCAGACTGGCGCGGAGGCCGCGACTTTCGTTATCGCCCGGAAAGAATGCGTGCCCTGATGCTGTTGATGCGTTGGTCTGGGCTTGCCATCCGAGATGCCGTATCGCTCGAAAAGGACAAGCTAAGCACTGACGGAAAGCTTTTCTTATATAGGGCCAAAACCGGAGTTCCTGTTCGGGTCCCATTGCCAGCCGCGCTCGCAGACCTCCTACGCTCACTGCCAACAGCAAATCCGAACTATTTCTTCTGGAGTGGCAACGGCGATCCTGAAACCGCCAAGAAAGGATGGCAGCGCGCACTTCGCCGGTTATTCAAGCGAGCGAAGATCAAGAAACCCGACGGCACACCGAAACGTTGTCACCCTCACATGTTCCGCGACACCTTTGCTGTGGAATTGCTTCTCTCAGGAGTGCCAATTGACCAGGTATCGCTTCTCTTGGGACACAGCAGCGTGAAGGTCACGGAAAAGCACTACTCGCCCTTCGTGAAGGCGCGGCAGGAACAACTCGAAAAAAGTGTAATGCTGAGCTGGCAAGTACACGACGAATGGCTTAGTCGGGCCAGCGCGCCAGCTGGGCACATCAACTGATGCTCACCAGAATTTGCTGGGTAATGCGTACCGCCCGCAATTTCCGGTTCGGCGACCATCCGCTCGGAATCTCGCCGGAGGCGCGGAAAATCCGGCGGACAGGCAATCTGCTGGTGTTCCTAAACTCCGTGCCGTCTCAACCGTTTGCCGAATCTGCTGACAACGATTCCCACAACAACCCAGAGAACCGCTCCGTATAGCGCATACCACATCGCTTCTTGCCCGGCGGTCACACGTGCCGCACTGAAAATGACAAGGGAACCTGTCGAGCTTACATGCATAAACTGGGCCAACAGCACGCTTTTCGTGTTCGTATAAATCCACGCAATCAGGACTCGCATAGCCATCATTGCCACGCTGAACGCGAGAAAAAATGGGAGCCAATAAATACCATGTGGAACCGCAGTCCCAAGATAGTTGATAACAGGTAGGTGCCAAAGGGCCCACAACCCCCCGAGCAAAATGCTCGGGGCCAGTCCATTCTTTTCGGAACGCATTTTCGGGAATGCGTAGCCCATCCAGCCGATTTCTTCCAAGAAACCAGCCGGAATCCCAAACAGGATGCCCATGAAAAAGCGGTTGGGAGCATAAACTGGGGAGACAAATCTCTGCAGAAAGAGGAGAACGGTCAGCACGAGAACCGGGGGAAGCAGTAGCGCGGCATACCATCCCGGCCGAACCCACGCACGAAACATTTGGGAAACTAGGATCCTTAGACCGCTTTTTCCGTCTACGATCCTCGTCAATAAAATGCCGGCAAAACTTGGACCGAGAAGCATGACTGGAAACATCAGAATGCCGGTCATCTTTGGCAGGGGCTGGTGGCGAATGAGCGCCGGCGCAGCCACGGCCAGCGCACCCGTCCACGAGATCAAGAACGTCAGCGCAAAGTACGTGACTACCGGATAGCGCCTTATCATTGGTTCCTGGGTTGTCAGGATTCGACACTCTAAGGGCATGTACGCCCTAATGTACACCGGACATCGCAAAGGCTCGCTGTAGATTGTGCGCAGGACAACGGGCTAACGGAAGTAATCCCCGGACCCTAAAGGTGGGTTGCGTCTTCACGTTACGGTCAAATCACCATCCGTCAGCTTGCTTTTCGAAGTCGACGATGCACGCGCAGCATTACGCTCTCGGGAATTCTGAGAGTAAGATAACGGCGCTTCTTTAGACTACCCGTGTTGCCAAACATGATGATCCCGGGCTCGTTTTCGAACATCTTGCGTACGGTTCTTGTGCTCAGGCCCCACAGTTCTCCGATCTGCTCCAATGAATAGTGCTTTTCCATCGCTTTGTCTGGTGCGGCCTGATCGGAAACACTCTGTGGACGCATTGCTGGTGGAAGGCCAGACTCAAAGACACTCATCGGAATGCCTCATCTTCACGGAAATAAGTAATAGTCAGGCCCAGTGGATTCACCTGAATTAGATCGTTCGGCACCGAATCGCGAAACAGAAAGACAAAATGCGCCGTGTAGAGGGTGCGCTTGTTTTCGACGTGATCTGCTGGCGAATAGGAAATCTCATAAAAATCAACCGTCGCTTTGTACGGGGCCGACCGCAGGTCTTCACTGGAGACCTGTGCCACCTCGATCTCAATGTCAGCTGCGGCAGGGTCTTGGAGAGAATTTTCGATGGTCTTGTTCTGGCGGTAGGCCTCAGCCACGCTGTTTGCGAGCGTCGCGTCCATGAACATGAGCGACTGCTTGAAATTGTCCCGAATTGTATAGCGATTTCTGCCGTAGTACGCGCGGCAGAAGTCGC
>JANWKU010000226.1 GCA_025451215.1 Terriglobales bacterium | reverse complement strand
TTCCCTTAAACACATTAAGGGTGCGGGACAGTTTATTGCATAGACGCGCAAATTTTGCCCAGAAAGTCGGCAGGCTGCCCAAAAAGTCCCCTAAATCTATGAGTTATTAGGCAAAGCCGCCCATATGCCCATATGGCACTTTCGTGCCATATCGTGCACTTGCGGGCTATTTTGCAACGTGGTTCCCCTAATTAAAATAAAAAACGTTAAGCAATAGCATTAAAGCATTGGTGTCTTTAATCGGCTAAGCGGAACATTCGCAAGGAGGCGGCCTGTGGCTGCACTGTTTAAGAAGCTTTGGAACGACGAGGAAGGTCAGGACATCGCCGAGTATGCGGTCATGTTGGCGGTGATTCTGGTTATCGTCGTGGGCACAATTCGGCTCATCGGTTCAAACGCCAACAACGTATTCTCGCAAGTTGCCAGCGCGATCCCGTCCTAACTTGGGATCGAGTCTCAGCTGGTCTTAAGACCGGGCGGCTCCCAGACAATCTTTAGAACTGTTGGCGTGGAGCCTGTAATTCCGTGTGCCTCGCCACGCGTTTTCTCCTTCCGGGAGAAATTTCGCTTACAAAAATTGTTTCGGCGAAAGGTGGAGATAACCGCTCAAAAGTAAAGACCGCGCGAACGCGGTCTTCTTTTTCGCAATCTTCGCCCCTGCTGAGACTAGCAATGCACGATCTTCGGACTCCGAATTCCGCGGGTGGCATTCCGCGTATCCACCACCAGCTTCGCCTCGCGCACGATCTTTTGATAGTCGTAGTCCGAGTGGTCGGTAACGATCAGCACGCAATCGTAGTCGCCGACCTTGTCCAGTTCCACGCTCTTCATCTGCAAGTCATACTTACGGCCGCGCCCCACGAATGGGCAATACGGGTCGTTATAACTGACGTGCGCGCCTGCCTTTTGCAGCAACTCGATGATCGTAAGCGCGGGCGATTCACGCAGGTCATCAATGTCCTTTTTGTAGGCCACGCCCAATAATAGGACGCGTGCGCCATTCACGGCCTTCTTCTGCTTGTTCAGTGCTTGGGAGACAGATTCCAACACATGGTAGGGCATGTTGGTGTTGATCTCGCCGGCCAACTCGATGAAACGCGCGCGGAAGTCCCACTCCTTGGCTTTCCATGAAAGATAGAAAGGATCCACGGGAATGCAGTGTCCTCCGAGGCCCGGACCAGGATAGAACGGATGAAAGCCGAAGGGCTTGGTGGATGCAGCCTCGATGACCTCCCAGATATCCAGTCCCATGCGTAATGACAGGAGCTTCAATTCATTCACCAGCGCAATATTGACGCACCGGTAGATGTTTTCCAGCAACTTAGTCATCTCCGCAGCGGCTGGTGACGATACTCGGACCACACGGGCAAAAATGGCACCGTACATGGCAGCAGCGAGTTCAGAAGCAGTGGCGTCCAAGCCGCCTACAACCTTAGGAATATCTTTGCGAGCCACGGTCGTATTGCCCGGATCCTCGCGCTCCGGCGAAAAGGCGACAAAAAATTCCTTGCCGGTTTCATTCCCTCGTGCGGCCTTTAATCCATGCTTGTTTCCCTTCTCCAGAATGGGAATCAGCACTTCTTCTGTTGTTCCGGGATACGTGGTGCTTTCGAGGACCACCAATTGCCCCGCGCGAAGGTGTGGCGCAATCGAGTGCGCGGTATCGGTAATGTAGCTGAGGTCTGGCTCATGGTACTCGTTCAAAGGAGTGGGCACGCAGATAATCACCGCGTCCATTTCCGTCAGCTTTGCATAGTCGGAAGTGGCTTCGAAGCCTTTCTTCCGCGCATCGCTGATTTCGGCCGTGGTGATCCTGTGTATATAGGAACCCCCATCAGTCAAGGTCTGGACTTTTTTCGGGTCAATATCGAAGCCGGTGACGCGAAGCTTCTGTTCCGTATAAAGCAGTGACAGAGGCAAGCCCACATAACCGAGGCCGATGACACCAATACGAGCCTTCCGGCTCTCGATTTTCTGCTTAAACTCTGCTGACAGACTGGGTGCGGACAACGAAGATGTGATCATAATTTAAGGCTAAGTCCTTCAGATCAATTATGCGGTAAAAAGCTAGTTTGACAGGTTACCAGGCAGAATCATATAGCACCTTCGCGGGATGCCTACCCTGCCTGATAGTGTCAGATAGGTTACGTTCGTTTCTTAAATCCGGTTACCCTCCAAGAAAAATCGCGCAAGTGCTGGATTCTAAGTAGCTTCTCGAACTCATCTCGCGTGATTTCATCACGACTTTCCTGCGCGGCGATACTTTCTGCTCTATTTGGCTCAAGCAAGCGTTTGTGTGGGGCATTTTTTCGTTCTTTTAAAGGACTGGATGGTTTCTTTGAAAGTTGCCAATTTTAAGAAGTTGCGCCATTTCCGAAGCGGGACGTATATTTATCCGTCTCAGTAATCGTTTTCCAGAATAATTAAGCAAATATCACGAGGGAGAACCAAACACATGTTTTCCGGCCGCAGACGAGACTTCTTACGCCAGATTTCCACCGCAGGACTTGCACTCTCCGCGAAAGGCCTGTTCGGGCCTCTATTGAACGCCCAAACTGTGGCCGGTGATGGCGATATGTCTCGCATTTACGTGGATTCCCGGCGGTTGATCGCTCCCCTCGACCGCAATCTATTCGGTTCTTTTCTGGAGCACTTGGGACGCGCGATTTATGAAGGTGTTTATGATCCTGGCTCGAGTTTGTCCGATGCCAACGGTTTTCGCACAGATGTCATGGATCAGGTAAAGAAGCTGGGCGTGCCATTGGTTCGCTATCCGGGGGGCAATTTCGTCTCCGGCTACAACTGGTTGGATGGCGTCGGCCCCAAGCAGGACCGTCCGATGGTTCTCGATAAAGCCTGGAACACGCTGGAGAGCAATCAGTTCGGAACCAATGAATTCATGTCCTGGTGCAAAGCCGTGGGAACCAAGCCCTTGATGGGATTGAATTTTGGGACAGGAACCTCTGAACAAGCGGCTGCGCTGGTGGAATATTGCAACGTGGAGAAAGGCACTAAGTGGAGCGATTTGCGGCGTAAGCACGGCTACCCGGATCCCTACCACGTGGAGCACTGGTGTCTGGGCAATGAGATGGACGGACCCTGGCAAATTGGCCACATGACTGCCACAGAATACGGGATGAAAGCGGAAGACGCTGCTCTTCAGATGCGCGCCGTGGATCCTTCACTCAAGCTCATTGCCTGCGGTTCAAGCGGTCCGCAGATGCCTACTTACCTGGAGTGGGACCGCGAGGTTCTGGAACAGTGCTACCAGTATGTGGACGGCCTTTCCATGCACCGCTATTTCGGCAACACGCAGGAAGAGACTGGTGGCGACAGTTCAAAATTTGTGGCCCTGAACCTCACGATGGACCGTCAGATTGAGGAGACGCTCGCCGTTTGCGACATGGTCCAGGGGCATCAACGTTCTCCCAAGCAACTGTGGCTCTCTTTTGACGAATGGAATGTGTGGTATCGCGAGCGCACGGGCGATGCTGTGGATGGCCATCGCCAGCAGGCCCCGCATCTTTTGGAGGAAGTTTACAACTTGGAGGACGCACTACTAGTCGGTGGCCTGGTGAACTCTTTGCTGCGTCACGCCGATCGCGTAAAAATCGCGTGTCTGGCTCAGTTGGTAAATGTCATCGCCCCCATCATGACCAATGAGAAGGGCCTCTACCTTCAGACGATTTACTATCCTTACAGCTGGGGCCTGCAATACGCCAAAGGATCGGTATTGAATGTAATGACGGAGTCGCCCACCTACGACGTTGCCGGCATGGGCAAAGTTCCATACCTGGACGTAGTTGGAACCCAAGCATCAGATGGCACGGTGGCGCTCTTTATTCTGAATCGCGATCTTTCCAAAGCGCATTCTATTGAGATCAACTGGGAAGGGAAAGCTCCGGGCCGCGTTCTTGCCGCCCAGGTTCTAACCGGAGATGATCTGAAAGCCGTGAATAGCTTTGCCGCGCCGCGCAAGGTCGCGCCCCAGGAGTTGACGAAACCTACCACTTCTGCGGGAAAGACAAAATTGGAAGTACCCGCGCGTTCTTATTCCGTCATTCAATGGGGAACGTAAACGCTTCCCCGAGCGAGACAGTAGGACCATCGCAATTGTAGAATCCACTTCTGATTCATCTCGATAGTCATCCGCTACAACCATCTCACCACCGCTGTTTCATTACGGGAACCCTTCCGATCTGGGTTACTGCTCAAAACTAATGGACACTCTTCAGGCGTTCTCCGCTGGAAGCAAGAAGCAGTAGTCATTCAAGATCAATCAGAGCCTGAGAACTAATGGCAACTCAGTTGATCGCCTTTACATTGGACGAACAGCAGTACGCGCTGCCCTTACACAGCGTGCGGCGCGTGACTCGCAGCGTGGAGATCACGGCGCTGGCGAAAGCGCCGGCGATCGTGCTGGGCATTATTGATCTGCAAGGGGAAATGGTCCCAGTCATCAGCATGCGGGAGCGTCTGGGGTTCTCGGAACCCGATCCCAGTTTGACCGACCAGATGATCATTGCCGAAACCGCAAAGCGCAGCGTCGCCCTGCTAGTGAACTCCGTCACCGGCGTAATCGAACGGGAGCCGGAAGAGATCACCGCAGCGGAAGACATCGTACCCGGAGCGAAATATGTGCAAGGCATGGCGCGCTTAGGGGATGGAATTCTGTTCATTTACAACCTGGAAAATTTTCTCTCGGTGCAGGAACAACGCCAACTCGGCCGGCTTCTGGCGCGAGCGGTCAGCCAAACATGATTTAACCAAGTATGAGCCAACCAATTGTGGCCCAGCCAAACGTGACAACCTGGATCCCGGAAGCGGTGCTTGCGGAACTCAGCGGCTGGATTGCCGGGGAGTTCGGCCTGCATTATCCGCGCGAACGGTGGCTGCATCTGGAGCGGGAAATTTCAACTGCGGCAGTCGAGGCCGGTTTTGATACCGGGCAACTTGAATATCTGGACAAATTACTTTCGCGAAACATTGACTCCGGCCAGATGGAATCGCTCATCCGGCGGTTGACTGTTGCGGAAACCTATTTCTTCCGGGAACCGGCGAGCCTGGATGCTTTCGCGGAACTGTCCCTTCGACAGGTGGCAACCGACATGAGAAGCGAGCCGAGATTAAAAAAAATCTGGAGCGCGGGTTGCGCCTCCGGCGAAGAACCGTATTCCATTGCCATGCTGCTCCACAAATTGCGGCGGATTGATGTAGAAATTCTGGCCACCGATTTGAATACGCATTCGCTGCGTAAGGCCCTGGCAGGAGTTTATACGGGCTGGTCCTTCCGGCGAACACCGTCGTGGGTCAAGCAGATGTACTTTCAGCCTGCCCTGAACAATACCTGGCAGATCGTGGCGGAGATCAAGAAGATGGTGAGGTTCGCGCGCATGAACCTGCTCGACGATTCCGCCGCTCCCCTCACAATGCCACACCCACTTTTCGATGTAATTTTTTGCCGCAATGTGTTGATGTACCTCACGCCCGAGGCCATCGCCAGGGTTGTAGCACGCTTTCATCAATGGCTTGCGCCGGGAGGATGGTTCATCGTCGGCGTGACCGAGACCTCGCAACATTTGTTTCCGGAGTTTGAGGCGGTTCACGTCCGGAACGCGACCCTGTACCGGAAATCAGCGGGCTCCGCAGCTGAGGGCAGCGTTGTGCGCACGGTTGACCGGGGCGCGGCTTGCAATGCGAATGCCATCCTGAACAGGATTCAACCGCGCGCGCTTCCGAATGAGGGTCCTGTGGACCCGCATATTTCGAGACTGCGAACGGCTGCGCTGGACCCCAAGCCCGCGGGGGTGCATGCCATCCATGCTTTGCCGCGGGAACCAGGCGACGCTCATTCCCTTCTGATGCTGGCCCGCCAGAAAGCGGGAGAAGCCGATCTTCATTCGGCCCTCGCGCTGTGTGAGCAGGCCCTGCGGGCCGACCGCATGACCGTAGCCGGTCATTATCTGCACGCCCTCATTCTGCAAGAGCTGGGCTCGCCGGTGGAAGCCACGCGGGCGCTTCATCAGTCCATTTATCTGGAACCGGAATTTGTGCTGGGGCACTTCGCGCTCGGCAACCTCGCCTCGCAAGCGGGCCGGCGCAAGGAATCCAAGAAACATTTTGAAAACGCTCTGCTTCTGTTGGCGCACTATCGGCCGGAAGATACGGTGCCGCATTCTGAAGGTTTGCCAGCGGGAAGGCTACGGGAAATCGTGGCCAGCGCCGGGCGATACACCGTTTCGATGAAAAAAGGCGAGGCGCAAGGATCGCGCGGCAACCTCGACAGGAACTCTAAATATGAATTCTGAGAACTGCAACTCCGGATTGCGAGACGCACCTATCGTCCCGGCGTTTAGTTGGTCCAGCCTGCACCTTCGGCTGGATGCTTCCCGTGCGGCATTGCAGTGCAAACTCCTTCCGGGAAAAAGCGAGACGCAGAAAATTCTGCGCGCCCGTGCCGCCAAACTAGCGTTCGTTCCTGAAGAAAAAACCGCAGACCGCTCCTACTTTGAAGTCGTGGAATTCTCCTTAGGGAAGGAGCGCTACGCCATTGAGTCCATCCATATCCGGGAAATCGATGCTCTGCATGACTTCACTCCGCTTCCGGGGGCTGCTCGAGTGGTTTTGGGATTGGCCAATCTGCGGGGCCAGATCCTTTCCATCATCAGTCTGAAAAAGCTTTTTGATCTGCCGGAAAAGGGCTTGACCGACTTGAATAAGGTGCTGGTCGTCCACGGGCAGAACATGGAGATGGGAATTCTCGCGGATGCAATTTTGGGGGTGCGTTCACTCTGTCGCGAGGACCTCAACAATTCGCTTCCTCTGCTCACCGGTATCCGCGCTGAGTATCTGATGGGTATTGCCCAAGATGCGCTGGCGGTGCTTAACGTGACCAGAATTCTTGGCGATAAAAGACTTGTAGTGAATGACGACTAAATTCCACGGCGCTTGCCGCCGCGTATGGAGATTTCATGGTCTGGTCTATTGGTAAAAAGCTGGCTGCCGCCTTCGGCGTGGTCCTGGCGATGTTTCTGGCCGTGGGGGCTGTCTCCTATGACAGTACCGTGAAACTGGTGCAGTCCGAAGCCTGGGGGGAGCACACGCACGAAGTACTGAATACGCTGGAGAACAGCCTCTCCGCCATGAAAGACGCGGAGACCGGCCAGCGCGGTTTCGTGCTCACTGGAGAAGCGCGCTATTTGGAACCCTATGAAGGTTCGCAGGCGAAAGTGAATGAGAAGTTGCAGCGTGTCCGTGAGTTGACGGCGGACAACCCCGAGCAGCAACAGCGCCTCAGCCAACTGGAACCGGCGGTGGCCGCAAAATTTGAAGAAATGCAACACGTCATCGGTTTGCGGAAGAGCAAGGGTTTCGCTTCCGCCAGGCGGGAAATTCTTACCGACAATGGGAAGAACTCAATGGACCAAATCCGCAAGTTGGTCTCTGCAATGGAAGATGAAGAAGCGCGCCTTCGCATGGAACGGCTGGCCGAGGAAGAGGCGCGCGCGCGCCGTACCGAACGAACAATTCTCGCCGGCAGCATCGGTTCGTTTCTGCTCATTAGCCTGCTCGGAATTTTTCTCACCCGAAGTATCGTCGTGCCGCTGGGCGAGGTCTCCGCGGCGGCGCGGCAGATTGCCGCCGGCGACCTGTCCGTGAATTTGCCGGTACGCAACCGCCATGACGAAGTGGGCGCTCTGGCCGCGGCTTTCACGGAAATGACCGGTTCGCTCGGGCAAATGGCGCGAGTCGCACAGCAGATATCGAGGGGCGATCTGACTTTGGAAGTAAGGCCGAAATCAGAAAAGGACACGCTGGGCCAGGCCTTCGCGCTCATGATGCAGAACCTACGCCGTATAACCCGCGAGATGCAGGAATCGGTGGGTATTCTCTCTTCTTCCGCGCAGCACATCGTCTCGACCACAACGCAGGTGGCCTCAGCCGCTACCGAGACTGCGACTGCTGTTACCGAAACCACGACCACGGTGGAAGAGGTGAAGCAGACCGCGCAGCTTTCCACGCAAAAAGCAAAGTCAGTTTTCGATAGCGCGCAGAAAATCACCTTGGTTTCAGAGACGGGGAAGAAATCGGTTTCCGAATCCATTGAGGCCATGAAGCAGATACGGGAGCAGATGGAAGGAATTGCGGAAAGCATTGTCCGGCTGAGCGAGCAAGGACAGGCTATCGGAGAAATCATGCTTTCCGTCAACGATCTGGCCGAGCAGTCCAACCTGTTGGCGGTGAATGCTTCCATTGAGGCGGCGAAGGCCGGAGAGCAAGGCAAGGGATTTTCCGTGGTGGCCCAGGAAGTGCGTAATCTGGCCGAGCAGTCGAAACAGGCGACCGTCCAGGTGCGCGGTATCCTCAACGATATTCAGAAAGCCACCCACGCCGCAGCTATGGTCACGGAGCAGGGCAGCAAGGTTGTCGAAGCGGGGGTCAAGCAATCTGAGCAGGCGGGAGAGTCCGTCCAGCAGTTGGCGGAGAGCATTACTGAGGCTGCACAGGCCGCCACCCAGATCGCAGCTTCGAGCCAGCAGCAGATGGTGGGCATGGACCAGGTGGCCCAAGCCATGGAAAGCATCAAGACGGCCAGCGCCCAGAATGTGGCCAACACGCGACAGACCGAGATCGCGGCAAAAAATATCGGAGAGCTGGGGCGGCGATTGTCTGATCTAGTGGCCCTCTACAAAATCTAAAAGGTAAAAATCAAAGTTTTTAGATGCGATCACGAGACGAAAAAAAAGACAAGCTCCGCGACCGGCCGCGCGACAAAGACCGCGAAGAGGCGCTGCTCAAAAAGCTGCTGGTGACGTTCCGAGTCGAAGCTGGCGAGCACATTCAGGCGCTCTCGACCGGATTGATTGAGTTAGAACGCTCCTCCTTGAATGAGCAGGCGGAGATTATTGAAAAGGTTTTCCGCGAAGCGCACAGCTTGAAAGGCGCAGCCCGCGCCGTCAACGTAGCTGCGATAGAAGCAGCGTGTCAGGAAATGGAACGCATTCTGGCACGCCTGAAAGCAGGCGATATTGTGGTTTCTACGGAACTGCTCGATCAACTTCATCATCGCGTGGATTCGGTGGAAGCACGGCTTGCGGGGGGCAGTGACGCAGCGTCGGAGGAGTCCACCGCCGCCGATGACAAATCCTGCACCGGTCAGCTTCCAGTCTCGTCCGCAGCAGTTCCCCCAAATCCCTCGCTATTGCGGGTATCGAACTCCGTGGGGAGCGTCGTCACGCCAAGAGCCTCCACCGGCCAGAAGCAGCCGCTCACCGAGAGTCTGCGGATTTCGGCGGCGAAGCTGGATTCACTGCTTCGCCAGAGCGAGGAGCTGCTTCCCCTGAAGACCTCCGCGCAACTGCGCGCGCGCGAACTGCGCGACATCTGCAATGCGTTATCGTCCTGGGAGAGGCAGTGGCGAAAGTTGTGCTCTCCCGCTCAAACTACCTCCCGCACGCGCTATTCCTCAGTTCACCGGATATCAGTTTATGGAATCGCAGGTCAGCTGCTCGCAACTCCGAAATTTTTTGCTCCACGGCCCAGAGATAGAAATACTGACTTCATGGAAAAAAATAAGACGCTTGCGCTGCTGAATCAGCGGTTGGCCGCTTTCCTGAAGCTTCTTGAAAGCGACCGTCGCGCGCTGGAGCGGCACGTGGACGACCTGGTCGAAGACGCCAAGCAACTCTCCATGATCCCGGTCTCCACCCTGCTGGAGTCGTTTCCCAAACTCGTGCGCGACCTTTGCCGTGATTGCGGCAAAGAGGCTGACCTGATCATCGCCGGAGGCGAACTCGAAACCGATCGCAAGATATTGGAAGAGGTCAAGGACGCTCTTCTACACCTTCTCCGAAATTGCATTGACCATGGCGTGGAGACTCCCGAACAGCGCGAGCAGATTGGCAAGCCACGGCGCGCGACGATTCGTATCGCCGTCTCCCCGCGGTATGCTGACAAAGTTGAGATCGTCATATCCGACGATGGCGCGGGCGTCGACCTGGAAAAGGCCCGCGCCGCAGCTGTTCGCGTGGGGCTAGTCACCGCTGAAGACGCAGAAAAAATGGACGAGCAGCAATCCGCGGCGCTCATCTTTAAATCCGGGGTCTCCACCAGTCCCATGATCACCGAAGTCTCGGGACGAGGCCTGGGACTGGCGATGGTGCGCGAGAAGGCGGAAAAAGTCGGCGGCTCGGTTGCGGTCAGCACGCGCCGCGGCGAAGGAACGTCCTTCCGCTTGCTTCTCCCCCTCACATTCGCGCGCTTCCGGGGCATCGTCGTTCGCGTCGGTGACGCTCATTTCGTATTGCCCACTCGCCATGTGGAGCGGGTCCTTCGTGTTGGCGAAGCGGAGATTAAAAGCGTGGAGAACCGGAGGACCATTCAGTTGCCGGAAGGCCCGCTTTCCGCCGTGCATCTTGGCGATGTACTTCGGCTGCCTTCCTCCGGCAATCATTCCAGCGCGCAAGGCAAGCATTCCGTCGCAATCCTTGACTGGGCCGGGGAGCAAATAGGTTTTTTCGTGGATGAAATTCTCGAAGAGCAGGAGGTTCTGGTAAAAAGCCTGGGAAAGCAGCTTCCCCACGTCCGCAACGTTGCGGGGGCCACGGTGCTCGGCAATGGAAAAATTCTTCCTGTACTAAATATTCAGGAAGTGATGAGTTCTGCCGTCGCCACGGCCTCCGGCCCGCCTCAGGAAGAGGAAGCCGCGAAATCCATTCTTGTGGTGGAAGATTCCATTACCGCGCGCACCCTGGTGAAAAATATTCTGGAGTTCGCCGGCTACCGGGTGAAGACCGCGGTGGACGGCGCCGATGCCTGGAACAGCCTGGCCCAGGAAGGTTTTGATTTGGTGGTTTCCGACGTCGAGATGCCCCACATGAACGGCTTCGATCTCACGGTTAAAATACGCGCGAACCAGCGGACCGCGGGGCTGCCGGTTGTCCTGGTCACCGCGCTTGACTCCCGCGACGATCGCGAGCGCGGCGCGGAGGTCGGAGCGAATGCTTATGTCGTCAAAAGCAGCTTTGACCAGGGCAACCTGCTCGAAGTGGTTCGCCGGTTGATCTGAATGCGGAAATCCGGATTCATCCAACACTGCTGCAGGAGCAAAGGCCCACTATGATCCGCGTCCTGGTCGTCGAAGATTCACCCACCGTGCGCGAATTTCTGCTACAGGTCCTTCGTGCTGACCCGGCCATAGAAGTGATCGGCGTGGCGGAAAGCGGAGAAGAGGCGCTGGCCGCGGTCGAGCGTACCCGCCCGGACGTGGTCACTATGGACGTCCACATGCCCCGGATGAATGGATACGAGGCCACTCGGCGGATCATGGAATCTCATCCTACGCCGATAGTGATCGTAAGCGGCACGACCGACGTTACAGACACGGCACGGGCCTTCCATGCTATTGAGGCTGGAGCACTCGCGGTCTTGCCCCGGCCAACGGGTTTTGGTCACGCAGAACATCAAAGGAGCGCGGCGGAGTTAGTGCGTACCGTCAAACTCATGTCGGAAGTAAAGGTCGTGAAGCGCTGGCCGCGCTCTCGGGCGCCAGAAACGGCCTCTCCGCTTTCCACGTACCCCAAACATCTCGCTCCGCTTCCCGAACCCTCGCGAATCCGGCTGGTCGCGATCGGGGCCTCCACAGGCGGGCCGCCCGCGATCCAAAAAATTCTCTCTCAGCTTCCTCGTGATTTTCCCGCACCCGTGTTGATCGTCCAACACATTGCCGCAGGCTTCACGCAAGGCTTTGTGGACTGGCTTGCGCAATCTTCCAACCTGCCCATGCAGACGCCGGTCCAGGGAGAGTTGCCCCTCATGGGCCATGTGTATGTGGCGCCCGATCGAATGCACATGGGATTGGGGCTGCGGGGACGGCTGGAGTTGAGCGACGCTTCTCCGGAGAACGGCCAGCGGCCGGCAGTTTCCTATCTATTTCGTTCGGTCGCGAAAATTTATGGCTCCAGTGCCGCCGGGGTGCTCCTTACCGGTATGGGCAAGGACGGCTCTCGCGAATTGCTGGAGATGCGCGAGCATGGCGCCGTGACCATTGCGCAGGACCGCGACTCTTCCGTAGTTTTCGGCATGCCTGGTGAGGCCATCAAGATGGGCGGGGCGGTGTACATACTTCCTCCACAGAAGATCGGCCCGGCGCTCACGGGGCTGGTGCCAGGTCCTGCCCCGGCTGTGGTCAATGAAAACTCGAAGGTCCATCTTACTGCTGCCGAGAACAGACATGATAGTGCTCCCAAAATCACCCAGGGACCACTCCGTGGGAATTTTGCCGGTGGTGAGTAGTAATACAGAGTGATCAACGAAGAGCCGGTACGCCAAATCATGCGCGAAAGAAGCAATCTCGATAGGGTTTCGGTGCTCATCGCCGAAGACAGCAAAACGCAGGCGCAACAGTTGCACCACTATCTAAGCGCGCGGGGTTATGCAGTTACGGTGGCCACCGATGGCAAACAAGCCCTTGAGTGCGTGGCGCAAGAATGTCCATCGCTGGTGATTACTGACGTCGTCATGCCCGAGATGGATGGCTACACGCTCTGCAAGCAAATCAAGGCGCTCCCGCGCCTCAGGGATGTTCCGGTGGTGCTGCTTACGTCGCTCTCCCGCCCGCAAGACATCGTGAAAGGCCTGGAATGCGGTGCGGACAGTTTTATCCGCAAACCGTATGACGAAAAATATCTTCTTTCGCGCGTCGAATATATTCTGACCAACCGCGAGTTGCGCAAGACGGAAAAACTGCAGGTAGGAGCGCAACTGCAATTCGGCGGCAAGTCCCATTTCATTACCGCTGAAAAACAGCAAATCCTCGATCTGCTCATCTCTACTTACGAAGGTGCCGTCCAAATCAACGGTGAGTTGGAAATCAAACAGCGCGAATTGCAGCAGGCCAAAGAAACTTTGGAAGCCCGAGTAAAGGAGCGTACGGGCGAACTGGCCCGCGCCAATCAGCAACTGCAAGCCGAACTGGCGGAGCGCAAGCGCGCGGAAGAAAAAATCAAACACATGAATGAAGGTCTAGAGCATCGCGTGGCAGAGCGCACCGCGCAACTGGCGGACGCCAATAAAGAGCTGGAAGCGTTTTCCTATTCCATCTCCCATGATTTGCGTGCGCCTCTGCGCCGCATCAACGGGTTCGCTCAAATTCTTCTGGAAGACTTCAGCGTCCAATTGCCGACCGAGGCACAGGGCCACTTGAACCTGATCACCTCAAACACCGGAAACATGGGACGCATGATTGACGATTTGTTAAATTTGTCGCGCCTTGATCGCCGCGAAATTACTTTTCAGGAAACTCCACTCAACGCGCTGGTCGAAACCATCGTTCAGGAACTTAAGCTGGAAACGGCCGGCCGCTCCGTCGAATGGCGCATCGGACCCCTGTTTTCCTCCTACTGCGATCCGGGATTGGTACGGCAGATTTTCGTGAACCTGCTCTCGAACGCGGTTAAATACTCGCGTAATCGCGAGCGGACAGTCATTGAAGTGGACCAGTGCGCCATGGACGGGCGCCGCACTTTGTTCGTTCGGGACAATGGCGCAGGTTTTGACCCGAAATATAAAGACAAACTCTTTGCCGCGTTTCAGCGGTTGCACAGCGATTCGGAATTTGAGGGCACGGGCGTGGGTCTTGCAATCGTGCAGCGCATCGTTCGGCGTCATGGCGGACGCATTTGGGCTGAAGCCGAGCTCGGTAAGGGCGCCACATTTTATTTCAATCTGGGTGAAAATGTGCCCCAAGTGGCAGAGGAAGGCAAAGCGACGAGGAAGCTTGCGGAAGAGAAAGCAAAAAAAGTCCAAGGAAAAGAAAAAAACACAGCAAAAGCAAAGAAAAAAGAAGCCGCTTCCGGACGCTAAGACCCCGCATATCCGGCAGGCAATAATTTCTCTTCGTGGCCCAATCGAATCCAGCCTCGAATCTGCTCCATATCGAGTGACGCACGCACGTGATTGGCAAGCTGCTCGAATCGTGCCTCGCGTTCCGATGTTACCCACGCATGTTGTTCTGCTGGCGCCAGCCTCGCGTGCGCGCGAGCAACCGAAATAAAGCCGTGCCGAAACTTATCTTGATCGAAAATTCCGTGGACGTAGGTTCCGAAGGCCCGGCCATCCTCGCTGACCGCGCCATCGTGGCGTTCCACGCCTTCCGCTGCTCCCGCCGCAATTCGCGCAATCGCAGCGAACGCCGGAATGCCATCCTCGCGCCTTGTTTTTCCCAGATGAATTTCGTAACCCTTGAACTGTGTTTCAGTCCACAACTGACCTGTCAGCATTTCGCTGCACAATCGCCCTGCAACCATCTGCGTGGTCTTGTCCTTCTGAAACGTCGTCCGCGCTCCTATGATTTTCAGGCCTTCACGCTCCGCCGGCATTCCATCATTTTCCATTCCTTCCGGATCATGCATGCTGAGCCCGAGCATCTGGAACCCGCCGCAGATTCCCACAATCACTTTTTTCCTTTCGCGATGCTCCAGAATGCGCGGGGCCAATCCTTGTGACACAAGCCAATCGAAATCATCCAAAGTCTGCTTCGTGCCTGGCAGAATTAATACATCGGCCAGGGGAATGTCCTCTGGGTCATGCAAAAACGTCAGCGACACCGAAGGCTCCGACGCCAGCGCGTCAAAGTCGGTGAAGTTGGAGAGATGAGGAAATGCAACCACGCCCACTCGCAATTTCCGGCAAGGAGACGCGCCTTCATTTGCTTTCCATACTTTGAGTGGAGTCGGACGTTCTTTCATCGCGACGCTGTCTTCTTCGTCAAGATTTAAATCGTGCAGATACGGAACGATGCCAACGCACGGAATTCCCAAACGCCGTTCGATCATTTTCACGCCCGGTAGCAATAGAGTTTTGTCTCCGCGAAATTTATTGATCACGAATCCTTTGAGGAGCTTTCGGTCGCCGGGTTCAAGCAGTTCCATCGTTCCCAGCAAAGATGCAAACACGCCGCCACGATCAATGTCCCCTACCAGAAGGCAAGCCGCGTCCGCGGCCCGCGCCATGCGCAAATTCACAATGTCGTGCTCGCGAAGGTTGATTTCCGCTGGCGAGCCTGCGCCTTCAAGGAGAACCAGTTCGTACTGCGAAGCCAGCTTCCGATAGCTTTCCAGCACGGCAGGGAAGAGCTGTTCGACGCGTTGCGTGTGATAATCCCTGGCAGAAACCTGGCCCCAAACTTTTCCCAGCAACACAACCTGCGAAGTGGTGTCGGAGCGCGGCTTGATCAACACAGGATTCATCTCCACGCACGCAGGAACGCGGCATGCTTCGGCCTGCAAGGCCTGAGCGCGTCCAATCTCGCCGCCATCCGGCGTAGCCGCCGAATTCAACGACATGTTCTGCGCTTTGAAGGGAGCGACGCGAATGCCATCATCAGAGAAAATTCGTCCCAACCCCGCCGTGATAATGCTTTTGCCCACATGCGAAGCGGTCCCCAGAATCATCAGCGCGCGCGCCGTCATGCAGCCATGATATTGGGATTGGCCAGTTTGCGCTTGACCAATAATTGGACGGGTGATAACTTTTTTTCTCTGGTGTACGGGAAGACGGTGAAAATCCGTCACTGCCCCGCAACTGTAAGCGCGGAGGCTGAGCAAATAAGCCACTGGGTTCCTTGCATTACCTGGGAAGGCTGCTCAGTCCGTTGAAGCGCGAGTCAGGAGACCGGCCAGATCCCAATCTTGGGCATTCCGATTCCGGTGGGAGGATCGGACAGCTTCTTGTGATTTCCTTTACACAAGCTGCATTTTGAAATCCCGCCTTGGCCCGGACAAGTGTCTGGAGCAGGGGCATTGTGCATTTCAGCAGGCAAAAATTCGGCGTTCTTAATTTCGTGGCGAAACTAGCGCTCGCACTTGTGTGTGTCTTGCTGTGTCTCGCATCGCTTGCTGCGAAATGCACGGCCAGCAGGACGGTCCAGGATCAACTTGGCCGCACGGTCACCGTTCCCGATCATCCTCACCGCATTATCTGCCTTATGCCCAGTGTGACTGACGCTGTTTTCGCGCTCGGCGCGGCTGATGACGTTGTCGCCGTCAGTGATTACTCGAAATACCCGGCTGCGGCTGCAAGCAAGCCCAGCGTGGGCTCGCTGCTCGATCCATCTTTAGAAACCATCGTTTCGCTCCATCCGGATCTGGCAATCGGAAGCAGCGATTTCAATCGCCTCAAAGGCGTGGATCAAATCGAAAAGTTCGGCATTCCAGTGTTCATGGTGAGGTCGGGTGGAATTGAAGGCATTTATCAGTCGCTCCTGGCAATCGGTGACGCGTTGAATCGTCAGGATGCCGCTCAAGTTTTAGTCAGCAAACTGCGCGAACGCGTCCATGCAGTGCAGGTTCGCGTGAGTGATAAGCCGAAAGTTCGCGTCTTTATGCTGGTTTGGCCGGAGCCAGTTACGACCATCGGCAAGCACGCGTTCATCACGGAAGTGATTGCCGCAGCGGGGGGCGAGTCGATCACTGACGATGATTCCGACGATTGGCCGGTCATTAGTTTTGAATCTCTGGTTACGCTCGCGCCGGAACATCTATTGCTTGTGCACGATGGCAGGGTTTTTTTCAATGACCTGGCAAAGCGTCCAGGGTGGAATATCTTGCCCGCGATTAAGAATCGCAGCGTGTATTACACCGACGACCGCTTGTATTCGCCCAGTCCAATTGCCATCGACGCGTTGGAGGATTTGGCTAAAGAATTTCATCCTGAGACGGACGCTCCGCCTCACAACGACAACCATTAACGACGACGAGCGGGATGTTCGGGAAGGCGGTGAGAATCCGCCACTACCCCGTAACTGTAAACGCGGAGGGCCAGGGCAGAATTGCCACTGGAACTTTTGTTCTGGGAAGACA
>JANWKU010000225.1 GCA_025451215.1 Terriglobales bacterium | reverse complement strand
TTTGCTTTTGCCGGCCTTCTTCATCCCATGGCCAGTTGTTTTTCTTCAAAACGAAGCGGCGAAACCGCGCTGAGGTCATACTCAAGTTTCTCGCCGCAGATAACCTGCGCCATAACCTTGGCGGTAATTGGCGCCAGCAAAATTCCGTCGCGGTAATGTCCACTCGCTACAAAATATCCGCCAGTCGAAGTTTCTCCAAGAATGGGCAGTCCATCCGCAGTTCCCGGGCGTAATCCCGCCCAGGCCTTATGCAGCGTGGCCATACGCAACGCCGGGACCATCTCAATAGCCGATTGCTGGAGTCGCTGCACCACATCCGGTTCCACGCGCTTGTCGTAGCCGGCATCTTCCAAAGTAGCCCCAACCAAAATTCGGCCGTCTGTGCGAGGAACCAAATAAACTTCCCCGCCGCGAACCACGTGCCGCAGAACAGGCGCGCCGATCACCGCAAGAATCTGTCCCTTCACAGGCCGCGTGGGAAATTGGCACGGAGGAATGCTTCCCGCCCATGCGCCCGCGCAATTTACCACCACCGGAGCAGAATAAGCAGTTTTGCCTGTGGAGACACCGCTTACGCGGCCAGCAGAAATCACGACGCCCTCCACCGGATTGCCGGAAACAATGTCTATTTCACGATGTTTGGCTGCCTGTATTGCCGCAGCCGTCAGCGCGCGGGGATCCACGCTACGTTCCTTGCGAAAGAACGCGACATGCTCGTTAAGTTTCAACTCAGGTTCCAGCTTCGCCACTGCCTCCGGCGAAACGAATTCGAGACCACTTTGCGTTTCTGATTCAGATTTCCAACCTAGTCCGGAAGCCGCGTGCGCCGAGAGCAACAATGTTCCGTTATCTCGCAAATCCACATTCATTCCTGACTCATCTTGCAGTTCGTGAACAAATTCGGGATACATCCGAGCGCTCGCTATGGCCAGAGGCAAAAGCAAGGGAGGCAACTCAGGGGCGAAGTCCGCGATCATTCCGGCGGCAGCATATGAAGCTTCACGTCCGGGTTCGCCGCGCTCGACGATAAGCACTCGCATCCCACGTTTGCGCAAGGCAAGCGCCAGCGAAAGGCCAATGATTCCGCCACCGATAATAATTACTTCCCAAGTCCTCACCCTCGTATTGTAAAAGACTTGCGCATTCTTCCACGCATTCAGGCTGACATTGCCTTAAAAACAAGACATGCTAATCTGACCACAACCGTGAGCGAACAACTGCTGCCAATTTTTCACCAGGCGTATCAAGGCCTGCGTCCCGGCGCTCCAGTCCCGGAGTTGAAGGTCCAGTTCTACGCTTTCGCCAGCCTCAACAACACCATCCGCATGCGCGAAGGACGGCTGTACGTTCGCGTCTCTGATCTCTTGCAGGGCGCGCCTGAAGACGTAGTCGCGGCCCTCGCGCACATTTTGCTGGCAAAAATGTATCGCCAGCCCATCGGACGAGAGTTTTCCCTGCGCTACCGCCGTTACACCGCGTCGCGTCATGTAATTGAAAAGGCCCATCTGATTCGGCAGATCAGGGGTCGAAAGCGTATGCAAACGCCGCAAGGCCGCACTTACAATCTGGAGTCCATCTTCGATGATTTAAATATCCGATTTTTTCACGGGCTGCTGGCCCGCCCGCAGATGAGCTGGAGCCCGGGGCATGCGCGTAACCGCTTGGGGCATTACGATCCGGCGCACAACGCGATTGTCATCAGCCGCGCTTTCGATCATCCCCGCGTGCCGCAACCAGTGCTCGAATACATTGTTTATCATGAGATGCTTCACCTTAAGCATCCCGTAAAGCTACGCGGCAGCCGACGCTGCGTGCACTTCGCCGAATTTCAGGCTGAAGAGAAACTCTTCCCAGCGGCTGCCGAAGCGAAGAAATTCCTTGTGCACCTCTAGCCGAGAATTAACAACGATGACTTAACGCTCAAGCTCCATGGCTTCCTTAAGCAACGGCTTCGGATCGCGACGAATTCGTGTTGCCTGAGAACCAAGCTGTTTTTCTAACTCTCTACGAGATTCTGATGCTGTTGCCAAGGTCGCGTCACTGGAATCGGTGGGAAATAATTCTTGCGATTTAAGCAAGCCAGCATAAGTGTAGCGTGCAGGAAAACCCGCCTGACGCAGAAACATGGCGTAGGAGTACCAATCAATGGCTTCGTTGTGATGATCATTGACGGTGGCGTCGATCCTTAATGCATTTTGATAAAGTTGCAAAGCATCATTGGTTCGTCCAAGTTTTGCCGCGAGCGAGGCCTCGGCTATCGTCGCGAAGCTTTCCATTTTTTGTTCTTTCGTTTTTACAGCCAGGGTACGCGCCATTTTATAAAACTGAAAAGCCTTGTCCGAGCGGTTGATGCGCGCGTTACAGTCCGCCAGCTTTAGCACAACTGTAATCAAGGCTCCCGGGGACAAAGGATTCGAGGCACCCGGTCGGCCAATTTTGGCGAGAAATGCCTCGTAATGCATGATTGCGAGATCCAACTTGTTTTGTCGATCCAATGCTAAAGCTAAATAAAGGTCTGCATATGCTTGAGAAGGGTCAAGCGTTAATGCTTTTTGCCAGCTTTGCTCAGCATCGTCAAATTTCCTGAATTGCTGCGCGAGAATCCCGTGATCTATAAGCAGAGCGATGTCGTCCGGCGCATCCTTGAGCCAATCCCCCGTCATTTGATAGGCCACGTCTAACCTCTTTTCATGCATGAGATATCGCAGGAAGGTCTCTCTCGGCGCAGGATCAGAGGGGTTGGCCTTAATCGCATATTTCCACGCCGACACGGAATCCTCTGATTTCCCCTCCTCCAACGCAGCACGCGCCAGTCGTATTTGCAGCGGAGCGTCATACGGCGCCAGCGTGGCAGCACGTTTTAAATCGGCGAGATCGTGGCTATGTAGCGCCAGATAATAATGCACTTGATCAATACTTCCACATGCGAGCAATGCCAGAACGGCTGCTACACGTACAAAACGCGCGCCAGAAGTTTGCCCAAGCAGCCAGCGAAGCAACGCTGTCGTTCTGGTTCGCACATCCGCAACAGATTGAGAGATTTGAATTCGGGGATTGAGGAGCAAATTGGCAATCCGCCCATCGCGCAATTTCCAAATGGCTCCATCAAGAATGAAGTGATGGATATTCACTAACGCGGTGAAAATCAAGAAGCTTCGCGTGAGATCAAAATGGAAAACAAGACTGGACAGCCATGGACCAGGAACAAAGAGTGCGATGCCACCCGCAACGAGGATAGTGAAATAAGCAAAGGGACGCCAAGAACGGCCATCGGTCGCTGAGGCTTCCCGTTTGGCATAATAACTGGTCACCCAAAGGTATTGCGCGGAGTGCATTACTGCGAGGACACCTGTGCTGTAGCGGCTCTGCGGAACCCTGAATCGTCCCCATAGCGACAATAAAGTCGGCAATAGAAACCAAACACATTGCGTAGAAAAAAGGGTTAACGAAGGGATCATTTTGCGCAAGCCGATATGGGATTTGAACCGGGCAAGAGCAAAAGCAGAACAAACGATAAAGGCTACCGTGAGCCCAATCTGCATCCATGAACTGATAGCGTTTGGGATATTCAGCGAGACAAATAGCGAATCGGCGGAAGGACCTGTATGGAAATTAAGAAACAAAATTGCATATGAGATCAGAAAAGCAGCATAAATTGTCCGTCGTTCAATTGGTGTTGGCTTCGCGCCTGCGCGACGAGCAAACATCATGAACAGACCATAGTTCTGCCCACTGTAGTGCCAGGGACTGGCTGTCAAATAAATTGTAAAAATCCATGGAAGCGCCTGCACCCAAACATGCGACAGGATTACTGTAAGTGCCGCGAGCAACGTGATGTAAACGGTGAATATCCGGTATTTTTGGAAATCCGCGGCTGTGTGGTAGACGCGGTAAATCGTCGCCATGTAATGCGGGTAGTTAAAAAATAATGCCAGCACGTAAAAAGCGACAGACCATGTCAGGGTGCTGCTAGCGGAGAAGAAATAAGCAAGTGAGAGGAGTGGCAGAGACCAGGCGCCACAGCCCACTATTAAGTCCAACGAAGGACGATAAAGCCATACTGCGTCGGCGTTTCTCCTAAAACTCTTCTCTGCTATTGGCATAAAAGAATCGGATACTAACTAAGACTTCATTTCTATGGATTGTAGGGAAATAGGCTCAAGAACCAGATATCCAAAAGGGTTCGGCTCAAAGTAATCAAACAGCGCGAAAAGAAGGCGCGTTGACGATATCGCCGTCCGGCGAATATCCTATTGTTAGTTGAAATTGAAATTCATTTTCAAAATCAAACTTCCCTCCGGAGCCCCGCTTTTCGATGCTACAAGCCTTTATCGTCACCCTGCGTGAAGGGGTGGAAGCCGCCCTTATCGTCGGCATTGTCCTCGCCTATCTCGCAAAAATTGGTCGCCCTGACTTACGCAAACCCGTCTATGCGGGACTAGCCGCGGCTTTTGTCGGTAGCATCGGCCTGGCAATTCTGCTCTCTGGTATCGAATTGAACGAGGACAGCTTCGAGGGCTGGGTCATGCTGGCCGCCGCGGTTTTTGTCGTCACCATGATTATTTTCATGATGAAAACCGGCCGCAAGCTTAAGGGTGATATCGAGCGAAAACTCGGTTCGGTCTCAAGTCAAGGCTCGTGGATCGGCATATTTTTCTTCGTCTTCCTGATGGTCCTGCGCGAGGGCGTCGAAACCGTGCTCATCCTCGCCGGCGTCTCCCTCAACACCACGGAATTGCTTAGTTTTTTAGGGACGTTGCTGGGAGTAGGGGTTGCCATTTTGTTCGGAGTAATGTTCGTTAAAGGCAGCGTGCGCATCAACCTGCAGAAATTTTTCCGCGTCACTACCGTCATCCTGTTTTTTGTTGCTGCGCAGTTGATCGTCAGCGGCTTACATGAACTTTCGGAAAGCGGCGTAATCGCCTCATCCAAAGAGGAAATGGCGTTCATCGGCCCGATCGTTCGCAATGATTTGTTTTTCTTTATCACGATTGTCGCTCTGGCTGCTTTAATGGTCCTGTTTGAATTCAAGCGGCGTCAACCGGCCGCGCTGCCAACATCTCCTGCCGAGCGCCGCAAAGCGCAATGGAGCGCGCGCCGTGAGCGTTTGTGGATGGCTTCGGTCTATGCCAGTTCCTTCATTTTTATCCTGATGGTCACGGCGGAGTTCATCTACGCCAAGAGCGTGAGTGCGCTATCGCCGGCAACCGAACTCACTTTTGTGAACAGACAGGTCAGCATCCCACTCAAGCAACTTTATGATGGCGACCTGCACCGCTATCAGGCGAAAGAGAATGGCAAGGAAATACGCTTCTGGCTTTATCAAAAGCCCGACGGGAAAATCGCTTCTGTATTCGATGCCTGCGAAATCTGCGGGGCAGTCGGCTTTTACAAAGGGGCAAACGGCGTAGTTTGCAAGAACTGCGCCTCTCCCATCAATGCCCAGTCGGTTGGGATGAAGGGCGGATGCAATCCAGTTCCCTTGCGGTCGGAAGCAACTGCGGACGCGATCGTGATTCACGAGGCGGACCTTGATGCCGGCGTTCACCTGTTCGAGAAATAGCTTTGGTTCGGGCCGCTGATTTTTGACCAACCCAATTTCGCTTGAACCGAAAGTTAAAAATTCATGTTTGTGCGCCTGGTTTTCGAATCATTCCGTCGACAAAAGCGCCGCAAGCTTCTGGCTTGTGCGGCCATTGCTCTAGGGGTGAGCGTGGCCACTGCGATGATTGCCGTCGCCACTGGCATTGGCGATAAAATGAGCCGCGAATTGCGCACCTATGGCGCGAATCTCATCGTCACTCCTCAGGAAGACACGCTGGACCTGCAAATTGGCGGCGTGAACTTGAAACCTCCCACGGACGGGGCCTACCTCAAGGAATCTGATCTTCCGAACATCAAGAGCATGTTCTGGGCGAACAATATCGTGGGGTTCGCCCCCATGTTGCCGGTGAATATTACTCTGCCGAAAGTGGGTACCGTCACGCTGGTGGGGACTTATTTTTCTAAAACGCTCTCCTTTGGCAAACAAAACTTCGTGACCGGTGTGCAAGCCACGGACCCTTGGTGGAAGGTGGATGGAGCATGGCCGAATGATGATTCCGGCGATGTACTGCTTGGCGAGCGGCTTGCCGCCAAACTTGGCAGCCAGGCCGGAAATCAAATTGAAATTGACGGAACGGAACACCGTGTATCCGGCATTCTTTCCACTGGCTCAACCGAGGATGACCAGATCGTTGCTCCCTTACCGTTGGCGCAACACATTCTCGGGCGCGCCGGCATCGTCAGGCGAGTGTATGTGAGCGCGGTCACAAAGCCGGAGGACGCCTTTGCGAGAAGCGATCCGAAAACGCTGAGCCCCGATGTTTATGATCGCTGGTACTGCTCGCCATATCCGCAATCCATCGCGTATCAGTTGCAGCAAGCGATCCCAAATTCCCACGCGGAACAGATTCGGCAAATTTCGCAAACCGAAGGCACAATTCTTTCCCGGATTGAAGGATTGATGCTTCTTGTGACATTAGCGGCTTTACTTGCCTCCGCGCTGGCTGTGTCAGCCGCCATGGCCACGGCAATTTTCGAGCGTCGCGGCGAAATTGGATTGATGAAGGCGCTCGGAGCCGGGAAAACCTCCGTTGCCGCCATCTTTTTCGTGGAGGCTACCCTACTGGCATTGTTGGGAGGTTCCGTCGGCTTTGCCGGAGGAGCGCTACTAGCTGAGCGCATCGGGAAATTGGTCTTCAATTCGCAGATCGGAATTTCTCCCGTGCTGTTCCCCATCGTTTTGGTGATCGCAATCTTAGTGACATTTGCGGGGAGTGCCGTGGCGATTCGACGGGCAATTAAGCTGGATCCCGTGTACGCGCTGCGGGGAAATGCCTGATGAGATTTTCACTCCGGCAGGTACCTAGAATTCCTTGAACTCACGTGCCAAAAAACGGCGCATGCTGATGCGGATGTTGCTGCGTTCGGTTATTCGCGGGCGAGGCCGCACTCTGTCAGCACTGCTAGCCATAGTTGTAGCCTCAGCAGCGGCCACGGCAATGCTCAATTTATTTGTAGATGTCCAGGCCAAACTGCACAGCGAATTTCGGAATTATGGCGCGAACGTCATCATCGTAGCGAAAGGCGGGCAATCGCTTCCCACGAACGCGCTCAGCACCGTTGAATCCATTCTCGCAGGCCGCGGCATGGCGGTTCCCTTCGCCTACGTTGTGGCGCGTACGGCCTCCGGGAAAGCTGTCGTTGTGGCGGGCACAGATTTTTCTGCGGTGCAAAAACTCGATCACTGGTGGTCAGTCACAGCATGGCCGAGTGAACAGAAACAGGCACTCCTCGGTACGCGCGCGGCGCAATCGTTAAACGTTTCTCGCCAGCCGTTCTCGCTCAGCTTCCAGGGAAAATCAATACAGCTTGCTCCCGCGGGAACTTTGCAGACCGGGGCCTCTGAGGACAGCCGCGTCTACATTTCGCTTGCCGATTTTGAAAAGTGGACCGGCGTTGGGACATCCACCATTGAAGTTGCGATTTCCGGCTCGCCTGCGGAAATCAATGCGGCAATGCAAAAGCTCGCGATGATGATTCCCTTCGCCGACGTAACTCCTATCCGCCAAATTATGGCGGGTGAAGCGAACGTGCTGGGCAAGACCCGCTCCACCATGCTCTACTCGGCCATTCTGATTATTGCCACCGCCGCCCTCTGTTTGCTCGCAACACTGATCGGCTGGGTTTACGACCGCCGTCGCGACTTCGCGATCATGAAAGCCCTGGGAGCTTCCTCGGCTGTGATGAACGGCTTCTTTGCCGGAGAAGCAACATTGCTCGGAATTATTGGAGCTGTCATCGGATTCGCCCTTGGCGTTGGCGCCGCCATTTGGATCGGCCATGCTAGCTTTCACACCGCGGTCGTTCCCCGCTTCGGCGTATTTCCGATCGTTTTGCTCGGCAGTGTTCTTGTTGCACTGGCTTCCGCTCTATTGCCCATTCTTCTGTTGCAGCAAGTGCAACCTGCTAACATTCTGAGGGGAGAATGAGCGTGGCGGAGAATGCCATTATCGAGCTGAAGCATGTAAGCCGGTCCTACCCCGCGCAAGCGGAGGCCAGCGGCGGAAAGATTCATGCTCTCAATGATTTCTCGCTGGCCGTCGCACCCGGTGAGTGGATATCGATCATGGGCCCTTCGGGCTCTGGAAAATCCACGCTTGTAAATTTGATTGGGTGCCTCGATAGCCCGACATCCGGTGAGATCTGGCTGGATGGTCAGAACATAGCAAATCTTTCTTCTGGCGACTTGACCCGCACCCGCGCGGAGAAAATTGGTTTCGTCTTCCAGCAATTTCATTTAATTCCCTATCTCAGTGCCGTGGAAAATGTGATGCTCGCGCAATATTTTCACAGCATGACTGATGAGCAGGAAGCGCTCGAAGTGCTCAACCGGGTTGGCCTGCGTGATCGCGCCAATCACACCCCGGCACAGCTTTCCGGCGGCGAGCAACAGCGGGTATGCATTGCGCGTGCGCTGATCAACGACCCTAAAATTGTCCTGGCGGATGAGCCAACCGGGAATCTTGACGCCGTCAATGAAGAAATCGTGCTACGGCTGTTGCGCGAACTGCACGAGCAAGGGCGCACCATCATCATGGTCACGCATGACCCGGTGGTCGCGCGACTGGCCGACCGCCGCCTCGAACTGCACCATGGCAAGATTGCTCAGGAACTTTTCTCCATGGCCGACGACGAGCAATTCGACGAAGTCCTGGAAGAGCTCTGGGTATTAGAGGAACATGCTGAGATCGCCGAAGTTGGGCGCATGGAAGTTCACGGCGCCTTGCCGGTCAGCATGGCAGTTGAAAAACTGACTGAGATGGGATTGGTCACGTCCCAGCCGCATCCGCCTGAGGCGCATAATCACAAGCCCTTCGTAAATCCATGCCACGACGCTTTGAAGCCGATGGCAATGTCCACCGGCGACGGCAGCATGATTGTGGAGCTTACCGCGCGCGGACGCCAAAAAGCCGCCGACATTATCCGCCGTCACCGGCTGGCCGAGCGGTTATTTACCGATAGCCTCGCCATGGACAGCGAGACGGAAATCGAGCAGCAAGCCTGCAAATTCGAGCATATTCTTTCGCCCGAAGCGACCGATAAAATCTGCAC
>JANWKU010000224.1 GCA_025451215.1 Terriglobales bacterium | reverse complement strand
CCTTATCCTCGTCACGCACGCGCACTTCGACCACCTGCACCGTCCATCTCTACGCTCTATCGTTCAAAAAACTTTTCGACGCCGCGGCGAACGCCCCGTAATCGTTGTTCCCCACCATGTGTTCGACCTGGTTTCCGACCTGGGATTTGAAGACATCGTGGAACTCGACTGGTGGGGTTCGTACAAGCATCGTGGCCTGACCGTCACTCACGTTCCTTCTCGCCACTGGGGCGCGCGCGTGTTGAAAGACGCCCACCGCGGCTACGGAGGCTACGTTCTCAAATCAGGTAAGCACTCCGTTTATCACGCCGGAGACACCGCCTACTTTCCCGGCTTCCGTGAAATCGGCCAGCGGCTTAATCCAGAACTCGCGCTGCTTCCCATTGGCGCCTACAACCCTCCCTCTTTTCGCAATGTCCACACCAACCCCGCCGACGCCACTCGCGCCTTTCTCGATCTCCACGCCCGCTGGATGGTCCCCATGCACTACGGCACATTCCGCCTCTCGCATGAGCCAATTGACGAGCCATTGCAACTGCTCGAACACGAAGCAAAGAAAGCCGGCATCAGCGACCACGTTGTGGTGCTTGAAGAGGGCGTGACAAAATTCTTCTAAAATAAGGCGCCTTGGAAAGTGGCACGAGACTAGAAAAGGGCACGAACGGGAAGGGCACCACTTCAGTCGTGCCGCTCCTATCCAAAATACAGGGCTTTAGCCCCCGAGGTTCCCCTCAATAAGCCAGCAACACCCGCAGATCGCGCACATTATTCCCCGTCGGTCCCATTTCAATCGCATCCCCCAGCGTCGCAAACAACGGATACGCATTGAAACCCTTCAAACTCGCATCCAAATCAATGCTAGCTGCCTGCGCGCGCATCACGGTGCTTCCATCCACAACCGCGCCAGTCGCCGGACTATTGCCGTCAATTCCATCCGTTCCGCCGGAGAGAACCACAATATTTTCTTTGGCGATTTTGCGCGCGCACGCTAGCGCAAATTGCTGGTTGCGCCCTCCCACGCCTCCGTTGCTCACTTTTACCGTGACCTCGCCACCAGAAAGCAAACAGACATGTTGTTCTTTCCGCCGCACCTCACGCAACCTTTCCAGCAGATAATTCGCGGCACGCAGATAATCCCAATCGTCACACGCATTGTCCACATAAACAGCAAATCCGTTGCTCTCCGCTTCCATCTTCGCCGCCTCAAGCAGCGACTTATTAGAAAGCACTGTCCACCACCGGCACCTAAGAAACGCCGCATCGTCAGACTTTGGCGTCTCCTCGAGAGCGTGCCGATCAAACAGTTCTCTTACAGACGCGGGAAACTTCTCACACAACCCATGCTTCGCGGCGATGGCATAACAGTCTTCCACCGTGGACGTATCCGGCATGGTCGGGCCTGAGCCAAGCGCATCTGGAGTAGCATCGGGAACGTCAGAAACGAATATTGAAACCTGCCGCGCCGGTGCCGCCGCCTGCGCCAGCCTGCCTCCCTTGATCGCCGAAAGATGTTTGCGGATTGCATTGATCTCCGCGATGGGCGCGCCCGAATGCACCAGCGCCTGGTAACTCGCGATCAAATCTTCAAGCGAAATTTCATCGTCAATGGGTTTTTCGATTGCAGCTGACGCTCCTCCACTCACCAGATAAATCACCAATGACGCCTCATTTTGCGCATTCAATGACTTCAACACCGCCTCAGCGCCGCGCAACGATTCCGCATTCGGCAAGGGATGCCCGCCGTGAAAATATCGGAAGCCGCGAATTTGCGATGAAGGCATTACGGGGCTGACTACAATCCCTTCAAAACGCTCTCCCGCCTGCCCGATCAGCGCCTGCAACATGGTGTGCGCGGCTTTTCCCAGCGACACAACAAATATCCGGCTAAATGCATTCAGATCGTAAAGGTCCGGGCCAATGCGCAGCACGCCGCGTTCGCAAGAGACGTGCCTCGCAAAGCCCCGCTCGACTGTACACTGCGCCAGACTGTTCGCAAACACCGCCCGCGCCAAATCACGCATCTTTCCCGCTTGTTCCTTTTCCGTGTGGGGGGTCATTGTAAAAGCACTCCGCGGGCCGCCCCGCCCCGGTTATCATGATTCCGTTCCGCCATGGCGCGCCTCAAAATCACTCTGATCATAGCGGCAGCGATAGTAGTTGCAGTCGTCATCTTCGCGTGGAACCGCCCACTCATGTCTTCCCTGTCGCCTCTGGCGCAGATGTCATCTTCGACTCATTCAGTAACACTCACCTGGAAAGCATCCCCCGGCGCGACATCCTACAATGTTTACCGCGCCGAAGACGGAGCGCAATATCGTCGCATTGGAAGTACTTCAACCACCACCTATAAAGACGCACCCGTGCCCGACAAAAAAGTTTTTTATTACGTTGTAACCTCGGTAAACGGCCCGAGCGAGAGCAAATATTCAAACGAAGTGAAAGTAACAGTGCCCTAACGACCTAATCCTACGTAGTGCCAAAGGCCATCGCCCGCGGCTCCACGCATCAACGCTTGGGTTTGCAAGTTCGTATGATTTGCAAGTTCGTATTAGGTAGGGACTTCATCCCTACGTAAGATTGGAACAACGACTAACGGGAAGGGCACGACTTCAGTCGTGCCGCTCCAATCCTCAGAACATGGGGCTTTAGCCCCTGAGGTTCTACTCCAACTCCATCTCTCTGATCCACCCCTCGACCGCCTCCCGCATCTCCCGCAACCGCCCCGCGAAAAAATGATCGGCGGCGGAAATCAACACCAGCTTCTTGGGCTCAGGCAGCGCATTCACCATCGCCTCCACCTGCGTCCGCGGCCCATACTGATCGCGATCACCACTCACAAATAATTTCGGCTTGCCGCAGCTCTGCAGAAAGCTAAGATCATAATTTCGATCCTCAATCGGGATCACCGGCACTCCCAACCCCACCGCAGCTTTCACCCGCTCGTCCGGGCACGCAACACGCAATCCCACGGCCGCGCCAAAAGAAAATCCCGCAAACACAACGGGAAGATGAAATTCCGAATCGAGCCACTCCACCGCCGCGCGCACGTCGCCCTCTTCACCAACACCGCGATCATGCTCTCCCTCGCTTAACCCTGCGCCGCGAAAGTTAAATCGCAGCACCGGAAAGCCAAAACCGTTAAGTGCCTTCATGGCATGGAACACAACCTTGTTGTGGAAAGTCCCGCCATACAGCGGATGAGGATGGCAAACAAGCCCCGCGTGAGTAGCGCCGGCCCTTCCCTCATTCAGCAAAGCTTCCAGCCGGCCCGCAGGCCCATCCAGAAAAAATGACCGAATAGAATTCGCAGTTTCCATGCGTATCCAGCATATCAGCGCAAGCCACTATGCCTACTCATGCACATCCGGAAAGATCGTGCCGCAGTTTGAATACGCTGCACTACTGCCTAAAATCATGGCATCCCGACGTTCAGCGCCCGAAGACGACGGGACTCTACGACGGCAGCCCACTTCCCCGTAATCGGCGGGAACATGACAACCGATGCCACTCAGCACAAATACCGCCTATCAAAAGCATGAATTTCCCGCTCTCGCACGCGGTAGGTTATTCTCTCTGCCATGGATGTTGTGGCATTTACGCGCCAGTTAGTGGATATCGAGTCCATCACCGGACACGAAGCTCCCGTCGCGGATTTCCTCCACGCCGAACTCACGCGCCTGGGCTACCAGACCCAGAAGATTCTGGCCGCGCCGGATCGCCCCAACATCCTCGCCACTTCTCCGCAGCAGCCAAGGCCTGAAATCGTCTTTTCCACGCACATGGATACCGTGCCTCCGTTCATCCCTTCGCGCGAAGATGCCGACCGTGTCTATGGCCGCGGCTCCTGCGACGCCAAAGGGATCATCGCCACGCAGATCGCCGCTGCCGAACGCCTTCGCCAGCAAGGCATCCATATCGGACTTCTTTTTCTGGTCGGCGAAGAGCGCGACAGCCTCGGCGCGAAGGTCGCCAATGAAAAGCCCATTGGCTGCAAATTCCTCATCAACGGAGAGCCGACCGAGAACCGCATAGCTGTCGCCTCCAAGGGCGCCTTGCGCACCGAAATCAACGCGCAAGGCCGCATGGCGCACTCGGCTTATCCGGAACTCGGAGAGTCAGCAATAGACAAAATGCTGGAAGCCTTGCGCCGGTTGCGAGCGATGGATTTGCCTTCGACCGACGGCATCGGCCCCTGCACAATGAATATTGGAGTAATTGAAGGTGGGCGCGCGCCCAATGTGATTTCAGACAAAGCCCGCGCTCTCTTGCTCTACAGGCTGGTCGGCCCATCAGAACAGTTGCGTGAAAATATTCGTGCCACCATCGGCAACCTCGCCAGCGTGGACTTCACCCTTGAGATTCCTTTCGCACGCCTACGCAGCTTTGAGGACCTGCCCACCATGGTGGCCGCTTTCACTACCGACATTCCCGCGCTAAGCAACTGGGGCGAACCGCTCCTGGTAGGCCCAGGTTCAATTCACGTGGCCCACACCGAAGGTGAACACGTGGAAAAGAAACAATTGCACGACGCTGTGGATTTGTACTGCTCAATCGCGAAAAGGCTGGTGGGATCGCAGAAATAAAAATGCAGAAGTAAGAATGCAGAATAACCAGCTTCCGCATTCTGCCTTCTTCCTTATTCGGCCTTCTTCCGTCCACATTCTCCAAAGCTATTACACTAGTGGCATGACCACCCACACCCTAAATTCGCTCTCCAGCGCAGCTTCTTCCTACCTTCGTTCTGCCATGCAGCAGCCGGTTCAATGGAACGAATGGAGCGAAGAGGCCTTCGCTATCGCCCAGCGAGAGAACAAGCCCATCCTGCTCGATATTGGCGCTGTGTGGTGCCATTGGTGCCATGTGATGGACCGGGAGTCCTATGACGACCCGGAAATTGCGCAGATCATCAACGAGCGTTTTGTGGCAATTAAGGTGGATCGGGATGAGCGTCCGGACATTGACAGCCGCTATCAGGTCGCTGTGCAGGCCGTAAGCGGGCAAGGCGGATGGCCATTGACCGCGTTTCTTACTCCCGACGGCAAGCCTTTTTACGGTGGAACCTACTTTCCTCCCGGTGACAACTACGGCCGCCCCAGCTTCCGGCGCGTTCTGCTGGCCATCTCCGACGCTTATAAGAATAAAAACGGAGACGTGATGGAGCAGGCTGCAATGGTGGGAAATGCTATCGCGCAATCCGAATCTCACGAAGCTGGGCGCGGACCAATCTCTTCCAGCATGGTGGATGACATTATTCAAGCCGCGCTGAAGATGTTCGACTCAAATTTTGGCGGCTTCGGCAGCTCTCCTAAATTTTTCCATCCGTCCATGATTGACGTACTGGTTGACCGGTACGTGCAGACTGGCGATCAGAAGCTGCGCGACGTATTTGTCTCTACTCTGGAAAACATGGCGCGAGGCGGCGTCTACGACCAGCTTGCTGGCGGCTTTCATCGTTACTCCGTGGATGAACGTTGGATTGTCCCGCACTTCGAAAAAATGGCTTATGACAATTCCGATCTGCTGAAGAATTACGTCCATGCATACCAGGCCACGGGTTCAGAATTCTTCGCCAGCGTCGCCAAGGACATCATTCGCTGGATGGATGAATGGCTGAGCGACCGCGAGCACGGCGGATTTTATGCCTCGCAGGATGCCGACATCTCCATGGACGATGACGGCGACTACTTCACCTGGACACTCGATGAAGCGCGTGCCGTTCTTACCGAAGAAGAAGCTGCAGTGGCGAGCCTGCACTACGACATCAACGAAGTGGGCGAGATGCACCACAATCCTGCGAAGAACGTGCTCTATGTGCGCGCATCATTGGAAGAAATCAGCAAGCGGTTAAACAAAAACCTCGAGCAGGTCACAGCGCTCCTGCATTCCGCGCAGCAGAAAATGTATGCCGCCCGGCTCAAACGGCAAGCTCCTTACGTGGACAAGACCGTCTATACCAGTTGGAACGCGCTGTGCATCTCCGCTTATCTGGAAGCCGGAAGAGTTTTGGATTTAGATTCCGCACGGCATTTCGGCCTGCGATCTTTGGATCGGGTTCTGGCGGAGGCTTGGAAGCCGGAACGCGGCTTGTTGCATGTGGTCGCCTATTCCGATCCTCAGGCGCAGCATCGCGAAGTTCCCGCGGTCCTCGACGACTACGCCTTTCTCGCAAACGCATGCCTGGACGCCTACGAGGTAACTGCGGACTTGAGCTACTTCAATTTCGCCCACCGAATCGCGGAAAAGATGATTGAACAGTTTTACGACTCCGCGGCAGGTGGTTTTTTCGATACTGCACTCGCGTTGGGTGAAAAAGTCTTGGGAGTCCTCAACACGCGTCGTAAGCCTTTTCAGGACTCCCCCACACCGGCGGGAAATCCGGTTGCGGCGATTGCGCTGCTCCGTTTGCACTCTTACACAGACGAGGCAACATATCGGGAAAAAGCGCAACGGACTTTGGAAGCTCTTGCTGGAATGGGCTCGCAATATGGAATTTTCGCGGCGACCTATGGGATCGCCATCATTCACTTCTTGCGACCGCATACGCAAGTGATTGTGTTGGGCAAAGACGAATTGGCAAAGCAGCTCTACAAGACTGCGATTCAACCATTCGCATTCGGCAAAACCGTCCTATCACTTGTCCCTGAAGCCGTAGTAGCCCAGAATCTTCCACCTGCGCTGGCTGCGAGCATTCCCACCTTGCCGGCAGTAACCGACAAACGTTCCGCCGCCATAATGTGTTCGGAGTTCACCTGCCAACCGGCGATTTTCGAGCCGAATCTGCTTGCTAAGGAGTTGCGAACTACGCAATAAAAATCGAGCAGAGGTTAGTGCAAAAGATGGTAAGCGCTGGATTTGGTCAAGGGCACACCAATAGATTGCACGGGAAGTTTCTGCGCGCTCTCAGCCTGCGATGCTCGCGCCGCGTCATCATGGGAACGCGAAAGCACCGCGTCCACCAAATTCTCGAAGCTGGGAATCAGGGCTGCCGCGGGCTCCGGATGCTGGATCTCCGTCAAGCTGTCTTCCCAACGCTGCGACGTAAGCAGAGAATTCACAGGCTCGCGAGCGGGTTGTTTATGCAGAACGTGGAAAAGCCATAATAAAATTGTGGCATCGTAAGCGACAGCCGTGACCAAGGTCAGCGTGAGTTGCCCGATAAAGCTGCTGGAATAGAATGCGAAGGCAACGATCTGTATTCCGGCGAAACCGCCAAAGCCCGCCGCGATTCCCAAACTGCTCTGTTTGGGTGAAGTCCCCAGGTACTTGCAGAACATCAACAGAAACAACACCAGCCCGCATTGCGTAACGCGCAAGCAGCGATGAATCGTGAACAACGCCTGACCGAGCGGCGCGGCATGCGCCAGCGGACTTTCCAGCGTTACTACACACGCCACTAACAGCATAACTACTGCGACCCAGCGAAACAGTACCTTGCCCAAGTCACGCAGAGTATGGAAATAGCGGAACGCTTCAAGAAAAACTTCGTAGATCACGAATAGGCCAAAGACAAGGCTGACGGTAGTCAGCGTCCAATCTACATAGGAAAAGAATTTTCCGCCAAATAAGTGAGCGGGAAAAAGAACTGCGAAAGCCACAACTTGAAAAATCGTATAAGCAAAAAAGACCGGAAACCGCTGCGATAGTCTGCGCCACGCCATAATGCCGGCTGTCGTGATTTGCAAAATGGGTTGCATAATCCAGACCGAGTAATACGCAAATTCTGTTCCCGGGTTCATCGAAGTGACGCTCCCTCAGATATCCGCCAATGAACGCGCATCACAGAACAGGGACTTCGGTGACTTGCAAAGCAAACTCTATCAACTTTTGGTGCCATCGCAAACGAACAATGGTCACATTCGTAATGTTACCCTCGCGCCACGCAAGTAATTGAAAACACTGGTTATATTTTGAGTGTCTTTCTACAAAAACGATATTGCAATGTTACGAATGTGGGACAACACAAAAATACCGTGTTCCCTTTGGGAGAATTTTCATATTGGAACTTCGCTCTGAAATATCAGGTGCGAGCACGAAAAAATCTCTCGTGGGACCTTCGCGCGTTCGAGCGTTGTAACCACAACGTTGTAGGAGGAAGATTTGGGAAGACTGCTCAATATGGATTGGCTTTGATGGTTATTCAGCGCATGCGGATCCACATTTCGAGGACCGACCAACGCCAGGTATTTCAGGAACGCGTACACATCGGGGTTCCCGTCATAGTCCTGCGCGGCAAAGGAAAGCTGCACGCGCCGCTGCGCGAAATGCCAGCTCAACGAAGCCGCCGTTTGCACCATGGATTCGTAAGCGGAAACACTCAATACCCCACACGCTGGATTGTCGAACACAATGCGCAACCTCCGGTCGTCGTCCCGGTTGAATTCGCGCACCTTCATGGAGCCGGACTTCGCAGTGGCTTTCCAGTCCACGTGTCGCGAGGAATCGCCAGCCGTGCCTTCGCGGATGGAATGCAGTTCCGCGCCCTCGCCGCGCAAAAAACTCTCAAACTCGCCATTAATTTTTGGAAAAATTGCGGACAACGAACCGGCCGCCCGCACGGACGGATAAATCACGATTTCACTCTCGCTGGGAATGCCGCGAGTCTTTTCCAGAAATGCAAAGGGAAAGCGCGTTGTGAGACGAAAGCCCCTCTGCTGGAATTGTCCTCGCTGAGCGAAGCAAAAGTTAAGATCAGTGCCTTGCGCGGAGCCCGCTGCCAGATATGGAAAATAAACCGCCCCCGCAAGAATCTCTTTCTGCTTGCCTTCGCTGATCTCCACCCGGCTGAACTTGCGGTCGGCGAAGCGGATCCATTGTTTTTCCGGCGCACGCCGCGGCGGAAATCCAAAGGTGGAGGGCATCCAGCGCCAGCGTTTTTCCTTTTTTTCTTTCGTCGCCAGCACGCTCACTGAACATGAGGGCAGATGCCGCCGCCGATTCCTGAGGATGATTCTGCCGGGCGCGCCTTCTCCCGCAAAAATATGCCGCGGCAGCCGGACGTCCAGCTCCAAACCAGAAAGCGCGCGGGCGGAAACTACGCCGGAAACCAGGATGGCCGCGAGCATCGCCGCAACCACGATGTACAAAAGATTGTTGCCCGTGTTCAGCGCGGCAACACCAATTACAAGCACCGCAAGAAAGTAGGCAATGCCAACCCGCGTGACCTCAAATTCAAAGGCATTGCGCACCCGCACGATTTCAATGCGGCGAGTGAGATACGGGACCGTCGTCAGCCCAACGAGGGTGGCCAGCAACAGCGCCAGCGTGGCCAAAATCAAGGTGCCCCACAGGTTCCCCGCTTGCCGCGAAACCGTAGAAAAAATCGCGGCGGCAAAAGCCAATGCGAGCCCTCCGATCGCAAGCAAAAAGCGCACCCAGACTTCGGGAATACCCCAGAAAGAAATCTCATTGCTTGGGGATTCGCCGTCTGCGCGAAGGGCCGAGTGGCGAGAGGCCGATTGAAAGACGCGTTCCATAGACTTTTAGAGCTTTAGAGCTTTGTCCGCTGGGTGGAGGTTAGCAGTACCGCGCGGGCCCAGCAATCAAATCCGCCGCTTTCCAACGCGACGGTAACCGGAAAATCATTCAGCGGAGAAATTCCAGCACCGCGCGTGTGAACTCCTCCGGCGCTTCTTCGTAAGGCAAATGCCCCACACCGGCAAACGTGGTCATCTGACTATTCTGAAAGCACTCGCGCAATCTGCCAGCAGACTCGATAGACACAGCTTTGTCCTCCTCGCCCCAAACGAAAAGAACGGGGATGTGTTTAATTGAGGGCAATATCTCTTCGACCAATCGAAGGTCCGTATTCCAGCTTCGAATGGTTTTTAAAGCGTGTCGCAACACGCCGGGGCGACGCAAGGCAGCCGCGTATCCCGCAGCGCTGTCCAGGGGAACCCTTTGAGAGCCACCGAAAAGGCGGCGCAGAAAATATTCCTGGCTCGCCTGCAGCTGTGGACGCAGGCGCAAAAACAACCAGGCGATCACAGGGTTCGACAAAAATGGCGCCAGCACTTTGCCGTGCTCCGACCGGGGATTTACAGGGGCCACAAGCACGAGCCGCGTGATCCGCTGCGGTGCGAGGGCGGCGGCAACCATGGCTGCCGCCCCGCCATAGGACGTCGCGACCAGATGGCAGGATGAAATTTCCAGGGCATCAAGAATTTGCAGCAAACGCTCCGCATCCGCGCGGATGCCGCAGGTCAATTCAGGCGGGCAATCGGAAAATCCGCAGCCAAGCATGTCCAACGCATAGACCCGAAAGTGTTCCGCAAGTGGAGCTATTACGAATCTCCAGGAAAACGAATATGCGACCAGTCCATGGAGCAAAACCAGCGGTGGTCCAGTGCCCGCAGCTAAGTACCTGAGGCGGGCACCGTTCAACGTTAACCAGTGTTCAGAATCGGACATCGTCAATCCATCTGTCAAAATTCCACAAGCTTCCCTACGAATACAAAATCGCGGACAACTATTCGCTTCTTCCTAGAGTCTATTCTTACTGATATCGCCTTGTTCGCTTCTGTGGCGGGTAGCTTCGGCTTCCCGCCTTTTTTACGAGTCGATGATGAAAGCATATTTGCCTTCATAGACTTACCAAATATCACAGATTGGTTACGTGAAAGCATAGCCGACCTCTTAATGCTTAGTTATAATGGCTGAAGTGATTCAGTAACAAAGACTTATAAAGTTAATCGGCGCACATCTCATGGCAGCCAACGTGCAGAACTTAAACCGGGGGATTCTCCCCACGTCTACCCAGACATCAGCTCGACCTATGAATCGCGATTTTCAAGTTCGTTTTACAACTGCCGTGTTGGGTCTGCTGACCGTGGCAGCGATGGTGCTGGGCAGCGTCAACTTCCAGAAAGAGCGCGAGTCGCAAGTACCCTCCGATCAAGTCTGGTGGCTGGAGCAAAACGGAAAACTCATCGCCGATCGGGTGGAAGAAGGCGGCCCCGGGGCTAAGGCTGGAATTAAGGCAGGCGACGAGGTGGTCGCGGTCAACCAACAGCCAATCGCCCAAATGGCGGACCTGGAACGCCAACTGTACCGCACCGGCACGTGGTCGAAGGCCACATACTCCCTTCTGCGCGGTTCGATCCCGGTTGATGCCTCGGTGATCCTGGTTCCAGTGGATCGCTCTTTGAACGGCTGGCTGCGGCTGATTGCGTTGGTTTATTTCTGCATTGGGCTGTACGTTTTGCTGCGCCGCTGGACCGCGCCGGGCTCGCTGCATTTTTATATTTTCTGCCTGGTTTCCGCGATTTTTTATTCTTTCCACTACACCGGAAAACTCAATCTGTTCGACTGGACCATCCTGTGGAGCAATGTGGTCGCGTGGCTTTTGCAGCCGGCGCTCTTCCTGCATTTTGTTTTGATCTTTCCCGAGAAGCGCGATTTGGTCAGGAAACATCGCTGGATTGTTCCGGCCATCTATCTCCCAGGCCTGCTTCTACTGGGCGTCCATGTTCTGGCGCTCAATTACTTGCGCGCCAGTGAACGGCTGCTGTGGGACCTGGATCGGCTGCAGATGGGATATCTGGTCCTGTTCTTCATCTCCGCCGCGGTGGTTTTGTGGGTCAGTTCGGTCCGCGCCGAGCGCACTATTTTGCGCCAGCAATTGAAGTGGGTGACGCGGGGAACAATCCTCGCCGTGGTTCCCTTCACGCTGTTTTATGCAATCCCGTTTCTGCTGGGTTCGCTCCCCTCGCCGGCGATGAAGGTTTCGGTTTTGTCGCTGGGACTGTTGCCGCTCACGTTTGGATACGCAATCTTCCGCTATCGCTTGATGGACGTGGATCTGATCTTCAAGCGCGGCATGGTTTACACGCTTTCCGCCGCCGCCGTCGCCGGAACGTATTTCGCGATGATCGCCGGAGTCGCGGAGCTTGTGCATGCGCGGGTTCCGAGCACCGGCACCACCGGCCTGGTGCTGGCCATCGTAATTACCGCGCTGCTCTTTGACCCAGTGCGTAAGTGGATCCAGGAGCGGGTGGACCAGTTTTTCTACCGCGCTCGGTACGATTACCGCCGCACTTTGATCGAGTTTGGTCGCGAGTTGAGCGCGGAAACCGACCTGACCAAAATGCTCAGCTCCGTGGTGGAACGGCTGTCGCGCACGCTATTGGTAGACCGCATGGCTATTTTTCTTGCCGCTAGTGATCCGCAGGAGCGTTTCCTCCTGGTTAAATCTTTCGGCATGAGCCAGACCAATGGGCTGGATTTTTCTTTTTTGAGCGAACCCCGCACCGAAATGGACGCCGGGCACTTATTTTTTGAAAATACTCACCTGGTGCCGAGAGAAAAAAGCGGCGCGCAGGACGTAATCCGCAAGCTCGATTTGAATTACTACATTCCCTGCCGCGCACAGAAGCACACCATCGCCGTGCTCGGACTGGGAAAGACCGTCACCGGCGACCTGCTCTCCAGCGAAGACGTGGACCTGCTAGAAACGCTCGCCGGATATATCGGCATCGCTATCCAGAACGCCCGCCTCTACGCATCGCTCGAACAGAAAGTCGCCGAATACGAACGATTGAAAGACTTCAACGAAAACATCGTGGAATCCATTAGCGTTGGCGTGCTGGCCGTGGATCTGGCGGACCGCGTCGAATCCTGGAATTCCCAGATGGAAGTCATGTACGCGCTACCTCGCTGGCAGGCATTGGCGCGTCCTTTGGGCGAAGTATTCCCTGCGGCGTTTGTGGAAGAATTTTATCGCGTCCGTCAGACTCCGGGCATTCATAATCTGTACAAATTTCGCATGGAGACGCCGGCCAAAGAAACACGCATTCTGAATGTCGCGATCGCTCCGCTGGTTACGCGCAAATTCAACGTGATTGGCCGGCTCATCATCATGGACGACATCACGGAGCGCGTGGAACTGGAGACCCAGCTTTCCCAGGCGGACAAGCTTTCTTCCATTGGGTTGCTGGCTGCGGGCGTGGCCCATGAGGTGAACACTCCGCTTGCGGTCATTTCGTCCTACGCGCAAATGCTGACCAAGCAACTGCAGAGCGATCCACAAAAAGGCCCGCTGATGGAAAAAATCACACGGCAGACCTTCCGCGCTTCTGAGATCGTAAACAATCTGCTGAATTTTTCACGCACCAGCGGTGCCGAATTTGCCGATGTGGATGTAAACAAGGTCATCCACGACACGCTTGCGCTGCTGGAGCACCAATTCAAGATCTCACGAATTTCTGTGGATGGAGAGTTTGCCAGCAGTCTTCCCCCGATCTCTGGAAACCCAGGACGGCTGCAGCAAGTATTTCTAAATCTGTTCCTCAACGCGAAAGACGCCATGCCCGAAGGCGGCAGGCTGCGCATCGCTACCAGCAACGGCGAAGGCGTAAGTGTTGTAGTTGCGGACACGGGCTCGGGCATTCCGCAGGAGCACATTCAGCGCATTTACGATCCATTTTTCACCACCAAGACCGCGCCCCGCGAGAGCCAGGGAAAAGGCACGGGCTTGGGACTCTCGGTCAGCTACGGAATTATTCAGGAGCACGCGGGAAAAATCCGCGTGGAAAGCCATCCCGGCGAGGGCACCACGTTTTATCTCGACTTCCCCATGACGAGGAACGCCGTCCATGCCTGAAGTTGCCGTACTCACGCGCCGGTCAGAAAACGAATCCGCTCGCAATGAAGCGGGGTTTGTCCTCATCATTGACGATGAGGCCGCGATCCGCGAGTCATTGCAGACTTTGCTGGAAATGGAAGGCTATAACGTAACCACTGCCGCTAACGGCGAAGAAGGACTGGCAAAGCTGGGCGACCGCCCTTTCGAACTGGTGTTGTTGGATCTCGCGCTTCCCGACCGCAATGGTATCGACCTGCTCGCTGCAATTCGCGAACAGGACCGGCACCTTTCGGTCATAATGATTACCGCTTACGGCACCGTGGAAAATGCGGTGCGCGCCATGCAATCGGGCGCGGCAAATTTTATTCAAAAGCCCTGGGACAACGAGAAGTTGCTGGCCGACGTGCGCGCGGCCATTTCGCGTCGCCGGACGGAAGAAGAAAACGTCCAGCTGAAGCGCGCATTGAAACAGCGTTACAGCTTTGAAAATATCGTGGGCAAGAGCGACGCGATGCTCAAGATATTCGACCTTGTCTCCCAGGTCGCCACCAGCCGCTCCACCATTCTTTTGCAAGGGGAAAGCGGCACGGGAAAAGAGCTGATCGCTAAGGCTATTCATCTACACTCCGACCGCCGCGAACGTCCGTTCGTTCCCGTGAACACTGGCTCCATGCCGGCGGATTTGCTTGAATCCACTCTGTTTGGGCACGTGAAGGGCGCGTTCACCAGCGCCATCGCCTCTAAAAAAGGCCTGTTTGAAGTCGCCGACCGCGGCACTCTTTTCCTGGATGAAATTGGGAACATGAGCATGGACACGCAGGCGAAAATCCTGCGCGTACTGCAAGACCGGAAATTCATGCATTTGGGCGGCGTACAGGAACTTCAGGTGGACGTCAGAATTATCGCCGCCACGAATGTAGACCTGCGCCAATTGGTGCGGGAAGGCAAATTCCGTGAAGACCTTTTCTACCGCCTCAACGTCATCAGCATTGATCTTCCTTCGCTCAGGCAGCGCAAGGAAGATATTCTTCTGCTGGTGAATTTTTTCCTGGAGAAATATTCCGCGGAAAACCAGCGCCCAGCGCGGATTGCGACCACCGAGGCCCTGCGCGCGCTCATGAGCTATTCCTGGCCGGGCAATGTGCGCGAGTTGGAAAACGTAATTGAGCGCGCCGTCGTGCTGTCGTCAGGCTCGGAAATCGGCGTTGACCTCCTGCCCGACAATATCGCCGGGCGCGGAGCGGCCTTCCCTCTCTTCGAGCAGCGTTCGGATGCCACGCTCTTTGACATCATGGAAGAATGCGAGCGCCACATCATTGTAGACATGCTGGAAAAATGTAACTGGAACCAGACCGAGGCGGCCGAACGATTTAAAGTCCCACTCTCCACGCTCAACCAGAAAATCAAGCGCCTAAATATCGAGATCAAGAAAAAAAGCAGGGAATGATCTCTCCAAAATTCTGATTGCCTTTTCGCCGCTCTGATATAGTTTCCCTCAGTACACGAAAATAATATGTCCGCCGAAGACTTCCTCAGTCGCGTGGAGCTGATTTCGCCCACGGAATTCGCCAAACAAAAAGTGCAGGCCGTGCAGGACTACATCCTGCTTTCAGCCCAGGCGCTTGCGAATTTGTTCCGGCGTCCACTCTACATTGCCGACATATTGCAGCAGGCGGACCTTATCGGCGTCGGTTCGCTTTCCATCACAGTTCTTGCGGGTACCTTTACCGGCGCCGTGCTGGCCATGAACAGCGCCAGCACGTTACAGCGCTTTGGTTCTCTTTCGTTGATCGCGCAACTGGTTTCCGTGGGTATGGTGCGGCAGCTTGGGCCGGTGATTACCGGCCTGATGGTGGCGGGGCGCAATGCATCCGGCATGGCCAGCGAACTCGGCTCCATGGTTGTAACCGAACAGATTGACGCCATGCGCGCCCTGGGCACCGATCCGGTCAAAAAGCTCGTCACCCCGCGCATTGTCTCCACTACGGTCATGCTGTTCTTCCTCACCATCCTTTCCGACCTTTTCGGTCTTCTGGGAGGCAGCGCGGTCGCCACGTTGCTTTTGGGGCTCGACTTCCGCCAGTACTGGACCGACGCCTGGCAGATTCTTGCTTTTGCGGATGTATTCACCGGCCTAATCCAACCGGTGTTTTATGGGTTTGTTATCGCCAGCGTCGGATGCTACTACGGCATGGCCACCAGCGGCGGCACGCAGGGCGTCGGCCGCAGCACAACGCAGGCAGTGGTCGCTTCTTCCGTTCTCATTCTTGCCGTGGATGCTTTCCTTACCCGCGCCCTTACCTTACTGCTTGGATTTCGCTGATGGCATTGTCTTCCCAGATGTTTCCGTCCGAGGCCAGGGTGCAGCCGCCAAGTGACGCGATTGTGTTTGAGAACGTAGAGCTTATTTTCGAACACAAGCCGGTGCTGGATGGCATCTCCTTCCGTCTTCCTCACGGAGAAACCAAAGCAATTTTTGGCGCCGCCGGAGCGGGCAAGAGCACCATCCTCAAACTGGCTCTAGGATTGTTAAAAGCAGACAGCGGACGTATTTTCGTGCTCGGCGAAGACATTACGGAGATGACAGAAGACCGCTTGTTCGAACTGCGCAGCCGCGTGGGCATTGTGTTTCAGGAAAGCGCGTTATTCGATTCTTTGAATGTACGCGAGAATGTTGCCTTCCGCCTTACGGAAGAAGGAAAAATTCCGGAAGAACAGATTGACCAAAGGGTGCGTGAAGCGCTTAGTTTTGTGGAGCTTGAGAACACCATAGACATGCTGCCTTCCGAACTGTCGGGCGGCATGCGCCGCCGGGTGGCAATCGCGCGCGCCATCATCACTAAGCCGGAAGTCTTGCTTTATGATTCGCCAACCGGAGGCCTTGATCCCATCACGTCTACCAACATTATCGAGCTTCTCGTGAAACAACGGGACGTGTATAAAACAAGTTCCCTGCTCGTGACCCATCGGCTGCAGGATGCATTCGTAATGGCCACGCATTGTTTTGACCGCGCCAGCGGTCACATGAAAAGGCTGCCTCCGGGATCAAAAGCCGAAGTGCCAATGTCATTCCTAATTTTGCGCGACGGAAAAGTAATTTTCGACGGCGACGCGCACGAGCTTGCGCACACCCGGGATGAGTACATCAAGAAATACCTTTCCTGAGCAAACTTCCGCCTGAGCACTCCCGCGCGAGCGCATCCATGCACACATTTTGCTTCTAAGTATTAGGAAGATTTGCCGGCGGCAGCCTCGCGGCGACGCCCGAATCGCTTTTCCATGGTGCTCAGGCGTTCGCGGCCGATTTTTGATTTCTTCGCCATCTTTTTAACCCGCAACAGCAATTGCGAAAGCTTCGACGTCTTCCTGGCTTCGGCCAAAAACGGATGCAGTTTCGAAAACACGAACCACATTTCGCCGTTCGTGTCGGTAAATAATTCCTCATTCATCGCGCCGCTCAAGACTAAAGCGGCCGCCATGTCCCAGTAGCCGGTGACCTGCCGAAACCACGCATTCTCGGGAGTCCCGAAATTGTTGACGACCTCCAAAATTTCATTCGCGCTCGCCGGCCAGAAATTTGCAAACCAAGTGCGCGCTTTGCGCATTTCTGCTTCACGACGAAAATCATAAAGCTGCAAGACAAGTTGAGCATCGGCAGACGTCGGCTTTTTAGGCATTCAATATCCTCCAGGAAAATTGCGAACGAATAATTTAATGATGGAACTGTTTGATGAAGAGATAGCGGCATTCCGATTCAAAAAAATGGTCTGCCATTGTTACCGGTTATGCAACGGGCGCAGGTTCGGCTTGCCGCTCAAAATCGCACTCTTTATTCGGACAAGCGATCACCGGCCCTGCCTTCAAGTTCTTTTCCACCAGGAACTCATTTCCGCAGCTCGGGCACTTCTCCGCAATGGGCTTACTGGCGGATGTGAACTTGCACTTGGGATAATTCGAGCAGCCATAGAAAGTATTTCCCTTGCGCGCTTTCTTCTCGACTAAATCCCCGTCCGTGCAGAGCGGGCATTTTACCCCGATGAAATTCTGCTTCACATATTTGCACTCGGGATATCCGCTGCATGAAGTGAATTCTCCGTAGCGGCCATGTCGGATGATAAGGTTACGGTCACACTTAGGGCACTTCTCATCCAGCGGAATGTCCGGCACGCGCTTACCCTGGTCCAAACGGCGGGTGGTTTTGCAATCGGGATATCCAGTGCAAGCCATGAATTGCCCGAAGCGCCCGCGTTTGAGCACCATCACTCTGCCGCAGTTCTCGCAATATTCTTCCGCAGCGCCAGTGTCTTGGGTATCGGCTGAATCGAGATCCGGCAGGTTGATGGGATTTTCCTTGGTAAAGGTGCAACTGTCGGGATTTTCCTTATCGTAGGAACTGCAAGCGTAGAAAGAACCGTGCTTGCCCCACTTGATGATCAGCGGCGAACCGCAGCGCTCGCACTTTTCGTCGGTGGGCTTCTCCATACGCTTAATGTTTTCCATGTGCTTCGCAGCGTATTTGAGGTCCTTCTCGAACTTCTTATAGAAAGCGGCAAGCGCCTGGGTCCAGGTTTCCTTGCCTTCTTCAATTTCGTCCAACTCTTCTTCGAGTTTCGCGGTGTATTGAATATCGAAGATGTCGCGGAAGTTCTCGATCAAAAGGTCGGTTACGACCAAGCCGATTTCCGTGGGCGTGAATTTTCCGCCCAGCTTCTGCGCATACTGCCGCTCCTGGATGGTGCTGAGAATCGACGAGTATGTGGACGGACGGCCAATGCCACGTTCTTCCAGTTCTTTTACCAGCGAGGCTTCGTTATAACGCGGCGGCGGCTCGGTGAAATGCTGCTCTGGCTTCAATTCCTTCAGCGTCAGCTTTTGCCCGGGCTCGAGTGCAGGCAGCTTGTGTTTGAGTTCTTCGTCTTCCTCGTCCTTGTTGTCTTTTGATTCCTCGTAGACCCTCAGGAAGCCGTCAAATTTCAGCACGGAACCAGTAACGCGGAACCAGAAAATTTCCGCTCCGGATTTGGCGTCAATATCTACGGTCGTCTGGTCGAAGACGGCGGGCATGATTTGCGAAGCAACAAACCGCTGCCAGATGAGCTTGTAAACCTTGTACTCATCTTCTTTTAAATACTGCTTGATCTGCTCGGGATGCCGCGCAGCAGAGCTGGGACGAATCGCTTCGTGCGCGCCCTGCGAATCTTTCTTCTCTTTAAACGTGTTCGGCGATTCCGGCAAATACTGCGGGCCGTACTCTTTTCCAATATATTCGCGGACTTCGGTCAGAGCTTCCGGCGCGACTCGCGTGGAATCGGTACGCATGTAGGTGATAAGACCGACGGAGCCTTCTTCGCCGAGCTCGACACCTTCATATAAGCGCTGCGCGATCATCATGGTGCGCTTCACGCTGAAGCGCAGTTTGCGGGAAGAATCCTGTTGCAATTTGCTGGTGGTGAAGGGCGGGGTCGCATTGCGGCGCCGTTCTTTCTTGTCGGCGGTGCGGACTACCCAGTCTGCTTTTTCGAGGGCGGCACGAATCTTCTCCGCATCCTCGCCATTTGCCACTTCAACTTTTTCCTCGCCTTTGCCCAGGAACCGCGCATCGAAGGCCGGAGGTTTGGGCGCCGCGAGGTTGGCATCAATGGTCCAATATTCTTTCTTCTCGAAGGCCTTGATTTCCCGCTCGCGCTCGACAATCAAACGGAGCGCGACGGTTTGCACGCGTCCAGCGGAAAGACCACGGCGGACTTTATCCCAAAGTAGAGGAGAGACCTGATAGCCAACCAGACGGTCTAGAACGCGGCGTGCCTGTTGCGCGTCCACGAGATCGCGGTTAATGTCGCGAGGATGCTCGAATGCTTCCTGCACCGCGCGCTTGGTAATTTCATTGAAGGTGACGCGGCGGATCCGGTCACCGTCCTCGTCGTTCTCGCTCTTCTTCTTTTTCTTTTTGGATTTTTTGCCGTCGCCTAATTCTTCGGCGAGGTGGGCAGCCATGGCTTCGCCTTCGCGGTCCGGGTCAGGCGCCAGGTAAATCTTGTCGGCGGTCAGCGCCAGCTTCTTCAGCTTGGCGAGGACTTTTTCTTTACCGGGGATGACGATGTATTCGGTCTCGAATTCATTGTCAATATCCACGCCCAGTGTGCTCTTCGGCAGGTCTTTAACGTGGCCGAACGAAGCTTCGACGGTGTACCCTTTGCCCAGATACTTCTCGATGGTCTTCGCCTTGGTCGGCGATTCAACGATGACTAAACCCTTGATCAATTTCCCCTCAATTCAACCATAATCGTTTTGAAGCTAGCACGAATACGCCAATTACAACAAGTTTCGTAGTTGGCTCTTCAGTTACAGCTATGTGTTTTCAGCCATCCTGCTCCGCTGCATTCGCTGCGCGATTCGGAGTCGCGGAGTTAAAAACATTTCACGAAGTTCTTGCCGGGAAGCTGCCTTACTTTCCCTGACAATTCGAGTTCGAACAGCGCGGCAAATATCTCGGAAGATGAAATTTCCGGTCCCAGGCGCTCAACAATTTCATCAATTTGCGTGGATTCATCCGCTTTCAAAATGCTCAAGATCTTGCGCTCATGCGGACTGGAAGCTACGTCGTCCTTAAATAAGGATGCAGTTTCCCCCTCCGGCGATTCAGGGGCCACTGCGGGTTCGAGCGCAAGTCGTACATCTGTAGGGAGTTCTTCCCAGACGTCTTCCCAGGTCGCCACCAGCTTCGCGCCCTGTTTAATAAGCGTATTTGGCCCCCAGGAATTTTTGTTGATGACATTGCCGGGCACCGCAAATACATCACGGCCTTGCTCCAAAGCGCACCGCGCGGTGATACGCGTACCGCTATATTCCGCCGCTTCAACCACGAGCACGCCGATAGACATGCCGCTGATAATGCGATTTCGCAAAGGGAAATTTTGAGGAGCGGCGAATTGACCCATGGGAAATTCCGAGACAAGCGTGCCGCCGATGCTCAGTATCTGGTCAGCTATGCGCTGATTTTCCCGAGGATAGATAACATCCACACCAGTTCCAAAGACCGCGACGGTCTTGCCTTTAGCCAGGATCGTCCCACGGTGAGCGGCTGCATCCACACCACGAGCCAGGCCGCTGAAAATGCACAGGCCGCGGGCCGAAAGATCACATGCCAACCGTTCGGCCATTCCTGTTCCATACGGGGTTGGATGACGCGTACCTACGACTGCAATGCCCGGCAAAGAGAGCACATCCACATTCCCGCGCACAAACAGTACCAACGGCGGATCATAAATCTGCTTAAGCCGAGCCGGATAAGCCGGATCTTCGCAATGAATCACTCGCACCCCCGCGGCCGTGGCCTTCGCCATTTCGTCGTGCGCACGCTCCATGGATTGGCCGGTGCCCAGGGATTGCGCCGAAACCGTCTGGATTCCCACAGCTTCCAACTCCGTGAGAGTGGCTTCAAAAACAGCCTTTGCGCTTCCAAAACGCTCCACAACCCGGCGCGCGCGCATGGGCCCCAGCCCCGGCGTCAGTGAAAGCGCAAGCCACTCTATCTCCGGAGCCTGCAATGGTTTACTTCGCTTCGCTACAGCCTCGGCCATGTTCTTTGCCTCCCGCTACTCGTCGCGGACTGTAAATATTGGGCAAAAGCGCTGTCAAGGTCATATGAACATCTTTGTTAGAATCGGAAAAATAAACATGGCAAGGCTCAAAATTTCGGCAATTTCCTATCTCAACACCGCTCCACTTATGTGGGATTTTGAACACGGCAAAGTGGGCGCGGACTTTGACATTTCCTATACCGTGCCTTCACGCTGCGCCGAGCAACTGCGTGAAGGCTCGGCAGATATCGGAATTATCCCGGCTGCCGCCTATGCGACCGTCCCTAATCTGTTGATTCTGCCTGACGTCGCCATCGCCTCCCGCCAAGCGGTTCGCTCGATTTTGCTTGTCAGCGCACGTCCGCTCGAACAGATACAGACGGTCGCGCTCGATACATCGTCACTTACCTCGGTTGCACTGACCAAAGTGTTATTTGCCCAATGGTGGGGAGGAATGCGGACATTCACGCCGATGGCCCCGGATTTGGGGCGAATGCTTCAAAACCACGATGCCGCACTGCTCATCGGCGATCCGGCCTTGAAAGTGGACCGTTCAAAGTTCCAGACCTATGATCTGGCGGAGGAATGGATCCGGCTTACGGGCAAGCCTTTTGTCTTCGCCTTTTGGGCGGCGCGGCGGGAGTCCGTGGAGAAAGCTGGACCGAAACTCGATTTGCCACTTATCTTTCGGCTATCTCGCGATCACGGGTTGGAACCCGCGAATGTGGCTCGAATCGCGGTGGAATGGTCGAAAAAGCTCGCTCTTACAGAAGAAGACGTGCGGGAGTATCTGACCCGCAACATTTATTACAAACTCGACGCCGACTGCATGGATGGATTGCGTCTTTTTCTAAATTACGCGCAACAATGCGGCGCGCTCCCGGCAGTCCCTAGCCTTGAGCTTTTGCAACCGGTCGAGGGACAGCCGAAAATCTAGGTACCCAAGCTCCAAAATACCCATTCTTCCGCATACCACTCCATTTACTTGGTTTGCCTCTAATAGCAGCTTATGCCTGGACAAATTGAGATTCTTCTTGTGGGCACAATGCTGGCCTGGTTCGTGCGCCTGGGAGGGCCGGGACTCATCCTCATTGGCATCGTGGACAATTCCATTGTTCCGATCACCGGCAGCATGGATGTGCTTACCATCTGGCTTGCCGCCAGCAGGCCCGACTTATGGTATTACTACGCGATCATGGCGACGGTCGGAGCGGTGCTGGGCGCCTACCTTACCTACAGCCTGGCGCGCAAGGGCGGAAAAGAAGCTCTTGAGCACAAGCTGTCGCGAAAAAAGATAGATAAAGTGTGCCGCCGGTTTGAGCGCTGGGGATTCGGGGCCGTGGCGGTGCCTGCCATCCTGCCTCCACCGTTTCCCCTGGTGCCCTTTGTACTCGCCGCCGGAGCGCTCCAGTACTCGCCAAAACAATTCCTGCTCGCGATTGGAGTGGGCCGTGGATTGCGCTACGTAGTTGTTGCTGGTTTGGGCGCAATTTATGGAAAAGCGATTGTCAGTTTTTTCTCGAAATATTACCTGGCGGCGGTCATTGCCGTGATCGTTATGGCGGTTGTCAGCGGCATATTCAGTTATATCGAGTACCGCCGCTTGCGCCAAAAAAAAGATGACGGCCCAAGCACCGGCGTGGCCTGCGGCAAAGCCGCTTAATCGCCCGTCCGCAGAAATCATTCGCCGGAGTTGGACTCCGCGCCCGCCTCCGCTACAATCTAGCTAATGCTACTCAGCAAATCACAAGCTCTTGATCTGTTCAATTCCGACGACCTCATTGGCATTGGCATGGAAGCCGACGCCGTTCGCCGCAGCCTGCATCCCGAAGGCGTCGTCACCTACATTATTGACCGCAACATTAATTACACTAACTACTGCACCGAGTACTGCACATTCTGCGCGTTTTACCGCCCGCTCAAAGGCCCCAAAGCCAAAGAGGGATACATCCTGGATTTTGAAACTATTTACGACAAAATTCGCGAGACGGTGGAATTGGGTGGCACCGGAGTTCTGATGCAAGGCGGTCTGCATCCTGACCTGAAGATTGACTGGCATGTGCAGATGCTCAGCGGCATCAAGCAGCGCTTTCCGCAAGTGCACCTGCATTGCTATTCGGCCTCGGAAATTATTGCTATCGCTGAATACAGCGAAATGTCCATTCGGGATACCATCGCCCGTTTGCGTGATGCTGGCCTCGATTCCATTCCCGGCGGCGGCGCGGAAATTCTGGACGATGAAGTACGCCATCGCATTGCGCGATTGAAGTGCCTGACCAATGACTGGCTCAATGTTCACCGCACCGCGCACGAACTCGGCATGCGGACGACAGCCACAATGATGTTTGGCGTCGGCGAAAACTATGAACATCGGATCAACCACTTGCAGGAGCTTTACAACTTGCAGGAAGAAACCGGCGGATTCACTGCCTTCATTCCGTGGAGCTTTCAGCCCGCAAACACCGCCCTCGGCGGACGTAAATGGGAAGAAGCAACATCGGTCGAATATTTGAAGGTCCTCGCCATCTCGCGGCTTTTCTTGTCCAACTTCCTCAATGTTCAATCCAGCTGGGTCACGCAAGGGTTGAAAGTTTGCCAGATGGGCCTGCGCTTTGGCGGGAATGATGTGGGCTCGGTCATGCTGGAAGAAAATGTAGTACGGGCTGCAGGTGTAACCAATTGCACCACCGAAGAAGAGTTGCGCCGTATCATACGCGACGCGGGCTTCCGGCCCGCGCAACGGGACACGTTATACCGCCAGTATTTCCTGAACTAGCTCTGTTTCAGCGCGGTCGGCTACATCTCGCGTTGCCGATTATTGATGCTCCGCGCCCAGCGAGCGTCGGTTACGCGCGAAGTAGTAGACGAAACACGAATAAGCTATCGGAGCCAATCCTCCACACAATACGAAGCCCAACGGGAGCCAGAATTGGCTGCCGCTCACGATAAGCACAAATCCGATGATCCCGGTTGCGAAATATGTCCGGGCGGCAAACCGGTGAGTCGCATTCCAAACCTGCTCGTTGGCAAGAGACCACGGCGTTCGAATTCCCAGATAAAAATTCCGGCGCACTTTTCCCATTACATTTCCCAACAGGACAAAGAGCAGGCAAATGCCGCCCAATATAGCTGGCCCAATATCAAGACGATGTCCCAAGCTTCCCCAGATCACCAGGCACTGCAAATAGGTCATAAAAGTAGCGACAAGCACCATGATGTAGAGGTAGGTTGATTTGAAGGATTCAATCGCAAAGCGTTTGGGCGAAAGCATCGGATACAAAAAATACAGGATCGCGACGCCAGGCAAAATTAAGAAGAGTATCCATTTAGGAGCATATCCATTGGCCTGACCATGGAAATTCCAGTGAATCGGAACAACCGGGGGCAAGCCGGAGTATGCAATTGCCGTAAGAACAACCGAGAACGCAACCAGCCCTAGCACGATCAAGTGTGATTTATATTTCATTGTTCGCCGTCCTCAATTTCACCTTCTGCGTGCCGCTTTCATGGGCAAGTCCCAGGGCCCAAGTCAAAATATCCTGAACAACCGTGGTATTGAGCGCATACCAAATTTGTTGACCGTCGCGACGGCTCACAATTAGATCTGCGCCCTTCAAGACCGAAAAGTGATGGGACATGGATGGTTTTGTCATGTCGAAACGCTTGGCAAGCTCGCCAGCAGTCATCTCTTTGCGGCGCAGCATGTTTAAAATTTCGCGGCGCGTCGGGTCAGCCAGCGCCTTAAATACCTTATTTTGACTAGCCATATATTTAGACTATCACTTAATTAGTTATTTGTCTAATTATGTAGAACGGGCGACAGCGCATTTCTTGCTGTAAAATTGTGACTCTCGCTCGTCAGACCAGCAAAAGATGCCTACCCCAGCCACAGTTCTTCTTTCATTTTTTGCCTCCCGCGGAATTGGCCCATATCTACGCCAGCACTTTCTTGACACGACCTTCAAGGGCCTCTACCAGCCGAACGCCTTTGACACGATGCTATTGATTCCCTACTTCATAGTGCTGATTCTGCTGGCGTCCTATGGCGTGCATCGTTACATTCTGGTTTATCTGTATTACAAGCACCGCAAAAAGAAAACCACGACGCCCCCGTCCGAGTTCTCCGAGTTGCCTCGCGTCACAGTTCAGCTGCCAATCTTCAACGAGCAATATGTGGTGGACCGCCTATTGAGTTCGATCTGCAAATTGCAATATCCGCTGGACAAGCTGGATATCCAGCTCCTTGATGACTCGACCGACGAAACTCAAGCTGTCGCGCGCGCCCTAGTGGAGAATTACGCAGCCCAGGGTTTTCCAGTCAACTATCTTCATCGCACAAACCGCGAGGGCTACAAAGCTGGCGCTTTAGCCGAAGGAATGAAAACTGCCAAGGGCGAATTCATCGCCATCTTCGACGCGGACTTCACCCCTCCGGAAGATTTTCTGTTGAAGACCATTCACCATCTCACTGATCCCTCCATAGGCATGGTGCAAACGCGATGGACGCACATCAATCGCAATTACTCTTTTTTGACTGAGGTTGAAGCCATTCTTCTGGACGGCCATTTCGTACTGGAACACTCCGGTCGCGCGCGCAGCAATGTGTTCTTCAATTTCAACGGTACCGCGGGTGTGTGGCGCCGCACGGCCATCGAAGAAGCGGGTGGGTGGCAGCATGACACACTCACCGAAGACACCGACCTTTCTTATCGCGCTCAGATGAAAGGATGGAAATTCGTTTACCTGCAGGACGTGGAATGTCCCGCTGAACTTCCCGTGGAAATGACGGCGTTCAAAACCCAGCAAGCGCGATGGGCCAAGGGGTTGATCCAGACCGGAAAAAAGATTCTGCCGCAGGTTCTGAAGAGCAAGCAATCATTCCACGTCAAGCTGGAAGCCTGGTATCACCTCACGTCCAACCTCAGCTATCCGCTGATGGTATTGCTCTCGGTGTTGCTGCTTCCGGCCATGATCATCCGTTTTTACCAGGGCTGGTTTCAGATGCTCTACATTGACCTGCCGCTCTTTATGGCCTCCACTTTCTCCATTTCCAGTTTTTATCTGGTGTCGCAGCGAGAGTTGTTTCCGGGTCGCTGGTTTCGCGCACTGCTCTATCTTCCCTTCCTCATGGCGTTGGGAATTGGCTTGACGGTCACGAACACGGGAGCGGTGATCGAGGCCCTTATCGGAAAGCAATCCGCCTTTGCGCGCACTCCGAAATACCGAGTGGAATCCAAAAAAGATAAAGTGCGCGCCAATAAATACCGGAAACGTCTTGGTTGGGTGCCATGGGTGGAGTTGATCATTGGAACTTACTTCGCGATGACCGTTTATTATGCCGTCGTGAATGAGAACTACATCACCGTGCCGTTTTTGATTTTGTTTGTCGTTGGATACTGGTACACGGGATTGATGTCGCTTCTACAGGGCCGATTCTCGGGATTGTCCTTGTCCGAGAGCCACAGCAAGCCATTCCCCGTGGGAGTGTAACGGAGGTAAAACAATGCGCTACAGCCGGAAGCTATTTCTTTTTTTGTTGATTATTGCGCAATGCGCCTGGTGCATCGAGCGCCAGCCCAACGAAGTTTATCGCGCTCGCCGGGTGAAACTTGCCGAACGAACCGATGGCGCCGCAATTTTGCTGTTTGCGCCACTTGAAGCAGAAGGCCCGAACGATGTGTACGGCTTCCGGCAGGACAATAATTTTTATTACCTCACCGGATGGGCCGAACCAGGCGCTGCGCTGCTAATCGTCCCGGAGACCTCCGCAAAGCCGGATTCCCCTGCCCATCCTTATACGGAAATATTCTTTTTACCGCAGCACAGCTACGTACAAGAAAAGTGGACTGGCCCCAAGCTTGGGCCGGAAAATCCTGACGCGCAAAAAATCACAGGGTTCGACAAAGTTGAGGCGCTTGATAATCTGCGCGCGGAGTTGGTCCGATTGCTGCCCACCAGAGTTGCAACTATATTTACGGACGTTGTGACCAGCGATGACGCCTCAAACTCCGCCACTTCCATTGATTGGCTAAAGCGGGCAAATGCCTTCCCCCTTGTGATTTCGTTGAATGACGTGCGTCCGCTCCTAAGCTCGCTGCGAACAACGAAAGACGCGGGAGAGATCGAACTGATTCGTAAAGCCGACAACGCATCCATGGCCGCGCAGCTTGCCGCCATGCGCGCTATCAAACCGGGCATGACTGAGCGCGAAGTTTCCGCTCTTTTGCAATATGAATGGGGAAAGCGTGGTTGCGAGCGTCCAGCATACGCTCCGATTGTCGGGGCTGGTTTTAACTCGACCGTGCTCCATTACTCCGCCGATGATGGGCCCATAAACGCTGGCGACCTGGTCTTGATGGACGCCGCCGGAGAATATTCCATGTACGCGGCAGACATCACGCGCACCGTGCCAGCAACCGGAAAGTTCACCGTGCGTCAGCGAGAAATTTACGACATCGTGCTGGGAGCGCAGAACGCGGCGATCAACGCCTTCCAATCTGGTAAATCGATCTTGAAGGGTAGCGGCCCTGACTCACTTTATAAAGTCGCTTACGACTACATCAATACCCACGGCAAGGACCTGCATGGCCAACCGCTCGGCCAATATTTTATTCACGGGCTAAGCCATTATATTGGCCTCGCCGTGCATGACGATGGAGACTACAACGTTGCCCTTGGCCCCGGCGCGGCGTTTACCATTGAACCGGGCATTTACAGTCCCGAGGAAAAAATCGGCGTGCGCATTGAGGACGATTTCTACGTGGATCCCAACGGCAAGCTGATCAATTTGACGGGTGATCTGCCGCGCACCGCGGATACCATCGAACAAGCGATGGCCGGGAAATAAGGCATTTCCATCGAGTGAATTATGCTGAAAGACATGCAATCTGCGATTGCCGTGTACCGCTGCCATGCCCGCTGACTGCAAATCCCGCCTCATCTGTTATGCTATTTCGTCGTGAGGATGATTTGGCTGTTCCTGATCCTGGCGGCAAGCGGGTTGGCGGTGTTCTGGGTAGGAGCCACCTTGTTTCTGCGTATGCGCCGCCATGTGCGGCAGGCTGAAACAAGAAGTCATTCGCACGACGCGGAACACGAGCACGACGCACACAATCCCAAATAAATCGCGGCAAAGGGGCTTTATGGCGAGATCGGCAACAGAAGCATTAGGGCGTTATGATCGCGCGCTGTACTGGACGGAACAGGTTGTCATCGTAATTGCCGCCAGTTTGTTTGTCGCGATATGCGCGCGCATTACCGTTCCGCTTCCCTTTACTCCTGTTCCGCTTACCATGGAAAATTTTGCCGTGCTGCTCATGGGTCTTACCCTTGGCAGCCGCCGGGGATTCGCGGCCTTAATGCTGTTCCTGGTGGAAGGCGCATCCGGCCTACCGGTGTTCAGCATCGCCGGAGTTGGCGGCCTGGCGCAGTTAAGCGGCGTCACCGGCGGATATCTTATGGCCTACCCGTTCGCCGCGTTTGCCGCGGGATGGGTGATGGAACGCGGCGGCAAGAGCTTTGCTCGGGCGGCTATCGGAAGCGTACTGGGAGAGGTTGTTTTATTTGCCGGTGGCATTGGCTGGCTTTTTCTATGGACGCACTCCTTCAAGCTCGCCGTGCAATTCGGCCTGTACTGGTTTATTTTCGCGGAAATTATTAAAGTCCTGCTGGCCTCGGGAATTGCTTCCGGATGGAAACATCTCAGGAAGGCCAACGTCTAGCTAAGGAAATACCTCTAAACATGCCTACATCTAGTGCCCCCGGAGAAGTGGAACAATCCATGTCCAGCAGCGCCTCGCCCCGCGAAATTACTGTCGCTCATAGTCCCGATTCCGATGATGCCTTTATGTTTTACGCGTTGGCCACGAACAAGGTCCGCTCGCCTGGCCTGCGCTTTAGCCACACCTTGACCGACATCGAAACACTGAATCGCAAGGCTCTGGAAGGTGTGTACGACGTAACGGCGATTTCTTTTCACGCGTATCCGTACATACAAGACAAATATGCCCTGCTGCCGAGCGGTGGGAGCGTCGGCGATGGTTACGGCCCCATGATCGTCGCCAAGCGGGCGATTTCGCAGAGCGACATCAAACAAGTACGCATTGCGGTTCCGGGTACCATGACTACGGCCTTCCTTGCCTTAAACCTGTTTGCTCCGGGAATTGAAACTGCGGTCGTTCCCTTTGATCAAATTATTCCCGAGGTCATTGCCGGAAATTACGAGGCTGGACTGATCATTCACGAAGGTCAACTGACATTCGACAAGGCGGGCTTACATCGCATCATTGACCTTGGCAAGTGGTGGCAAAAAGTAACTGGCCTGCCCCTGCCTTTAGGTGGAAATGCAATCCGCCGTGATCTTGGACCGGAACTTATGGCAAGCGTCTCCGGCACCATCAAGGAAAGCATTCAGTATGCCCTGGACCATCGTGAAGAAGCATTGGCTTACGCAATGCAGTTTGCCCGAGATTTAGACACCCAACTGGCCGACCGCTTCGTGGGAATGTACGTGAATGAACGCACGCTCGACTACGGACCTGACGGACGCGAAGCAGTAAGACGCCTGCTGGATATGGGTCACAAGGCTGGCATCATTCCCCGCCCTGCGCAAGTGGATTTTGTGTAGCTCTTGGTTCGGAGATGATCCTGGACGAGCGGGACGCTCGCGCTTACTCGAACTCTAATTTTTGAGGAACTCTAATCTATTTGAGTTCCACCGGTTCCCACTTTGAAACAATCAACAGAACAATTTTCAATGTAGGCGCGGGCGTCCTCGCCCGTGCTTGCCCGTTGTGTGATATTCGTCAGAACTATGCATCGGGTTTACGAATATCGCCGCCACCTGCCACATTATCAAAGTGACCATAAAGCGATCTTTGTTACGTTCTCGACTCATCTTCGCTGGAGACTTCCGGAATCGGCCCGTACCTGTGCACTGGAAGCATGTCTATGGGGGAGTGGAAAGCGCTTTACTCTGCATGGCGTCGTAATCATGCCCGATCACGTGCATCTGGCATTCACTCCACTATGCGATGAGAATGGGTTTTACAGCATTGCGGAAATCATGCAAGGGATCAAAAGCACCTCCGCCCATCGGATTAACCAGCTGCTCAATCGCGAAGGCAAAGTATGGCAGAACGAGTCGTTCGATCACGTCGTGAGGCGTGAAGAAAATATCGTGCAGAAAGCGGAATATATGATGCAAAATCCGATTCGGGCAGGGTTAGTGTCTGCATCCGAAAAATATCGTTGGGCTTGGTTCGCGGATGATCCTGCATGAGCGAGAACGCTCGCGCCTACATTTACTTCAACTCGTCTTTGAACGAGAATACCGGATCAATATCCACCGGAACCGACGACGCAGTCTTCAACGCTGCCGTCAGTTCAGGAGACATCACATCATATTTCTTAAACCAGGCCTCGGCCCGTCCTCGATCGCCCGTGGCTTCGATCTCCAGTAACTCCTTCGCCAAAAAAGCAATTGCATCCGGCATCTTCGCAAATTGCACTTTATATTTCCCCGAAGCTTCGTAAGTGATCGCGCCGTGTTCGCAAAGATAATTGAACTCCATCATTTCAGCCTGCCCATGGGCCTCGCCCGTTCCAAAGCGAATGGTGCGGAAGTTTCCCGCAACATACGAAGCGTAATATTCTTCCAGCTTTTCCTTGGGCAAAACGCCGTGATTCACAAGCCAATTGAGTCCAAACATTCCGACCACATCCGCTTTCGCCTCTTCCAGGCCGCCATAGATTGGCCCAATCGCTTCGCGCACGTCCACCTTCCCGGATGAAGTCCGCGCGAAAGCCGGCCCTAGTCCGTGGGATATTTCATGCATGATCGTGGTCAACAAATAGCCCTCGCCAGAAACTTTTTCCGCCTGATCAGGGAGCATGACGTATTTCGCCAGCGGCAGAATGACGTAATCCACCCGCGCATCCATGAAATTCTTGAAAAATATTTTCTTGCTTCCCTTCTGCTCGTGGACCCGAGGATCATTGGGGAGATTGTCGGCGACCGCCTGATACCCATGCCGCAGATCGCCCCCGCGATATGGCGCATCCATCACTTCCATCGGCGTCTCCAGGCCGTGCTTCGAAGGACGATCCTCGGCGGGCAGCGGAAGCGCGTCCTGAATATCGCCGACATACTTTTTGAAGATATCGAGCTTCTTGCTCTCTTCCTCGTTGCGAACCAGCACCGCAACGCCGTAGGAAGTCTTCACTCCGAGCAGATCATCGAGATAAGTTTCATAAGGCGCGAAGATGACATCGAACTTAGGGTCTTTCAAATCAAGCCATGCCAGATCGCTCTGGAAGTAGTCGTCATTCAGCAATGCATCAGCGCGCATGCGAAGAAATTTCGCGAAAGCCGGATCGTTGCTCAAAGCCGCGGCCTCGCGCAGGTCTTTGGCCGCAGGCTCCAGAAATTCGCGGAAAGCCACGTGATAAGGCACGCCGCTAAGCCATCCGGCTGCCATTGGATCGCCCGTGAGATGCACCATGCTTTGCCCGTTATAAATCTCGGCTTTCTTTTGCGGATATTGTTTTACGTACTGCTCAATCTGCTCGCGGGTGATTCCTTGCGGATAAAATCCGCGCCCCGGAGGCATGGGAGCTGTACCGACGAAGGGTTGATTTTCGTCAATTAAATCGAAGCGCGAACCGTTGATGCGCAAATACCGTCGCAGCTCGATGTCCTTGGTGTTCGTACTGCCCTCAAGCGATAGGTAGAGCTTTAATCCTTCCGGATCGCTCTGGCGCCAATAGATGTCTTCCAAATACCGCGTAGCGTCCACCAGCTTATCCACCAACTTCTTTTCCTGCTCCGTAAGACCCGCAGAATGGAAAGGCATCTGCACCGTTTTAAAGCGGGCGAGTTTTTGCGCGAGATCGGGAGCCACATCAAGATGGGCCGAGATTGCGGCATTCTCCGGCGTCTTGTTTGCTTTGTTATGCTGCGCTGATGCTGCGGGAATCATGAGGCCAAGAATGGACGCTAGACAAAATACCGAGACGAGCTTCATAGCTCAAAAGTTTAGCACCGATGCGAGCGGGAAATGTCCGTTTGCCGGGCGGAGCACTAAGCCGCCCGGCAATCCGAATTTCAAACCGTGGACATGCTGCAATGCTGATCGAAAGCGCGCTTCAGTTCGTTGGCAATGTCAGCCGCTTCCCGGTGCTCGATGTCGCTCCGCTGGATCATATGTACCAGTTTGCCGTCGCGAAACAACGCAATAGAGGGCGACGAAGGCGGATACCCGGTAAAGTAGCTCCGCGCGCGTTCCGTGGCCTCGACGTCCTGACCGGCAAAAACCGTGAACATCTGCTGGGGCCGGTTCGCATTCTGTAAAGCGGCGCGAATGGCCGGACGCATGCGCCCCGCGGCGCATCCGCAAATCGAGTTGACCACCACCATGGCCGTTCCCGACTGCTCCGCTTCAAGGACACGATCCACATCCTGTTTCGTGCGCAATTCCTGAACGCCGAGCCGCGTCAATTCCTCGCGCATTGGAACTACCATGATTTCTGGGTACATTGGTCTCCTGGGACAATAAGTGTATTTGCTGTAAGGTTCCGCGCGGCTTCAGTTTGCACCGATCACGGATAGCTGAGTACATTTTGGCCCAAATACCGTGTTTTTTCCACCAAAAACACTTCCGATTTACCTACTACGTGATACAGCACCTTATTCAGACTGGTACAGCGTCGCACCAATTGCGCACCCTTCGCCGAACACTTACGCTTGCCAAGTGCCAAACTCAGGCAAGCAAACGCATCGGACCGCGTGCCGGACAAATTCCTGCTGGCAGCGCACCCACAATGTAAACTCCCGTCCAACGCTTGTCTGGATTGACGACTATGAACCCGGGCTTGGTGTTTACAAAGAAATCTACGAGGAGCTGGGATATCGCGTTTTTACCGCATCGCGTGGTGTTGACGGGTTGCGTATTCTCGCCGCTCGACCGGCGGATGCGGTCATCGTGGATTATGAAATGCCGGAAATGGACGGTGGCGCAGTTGCTAAATCGATTAAACAACGATGGCCCTCGATGCCAGTGATCATGTTTTCCGGCTGCGCCGTCGTGCCCAACAGCACGGCGAGTGTCGTAGATGCGTTCTGCGATAAAGCAGGCCGGCGCGAGGATTTACTCATTGCAATCCAAAGGGTGTTGCAAAAAAGCAAAACTTCAACTCCACTTCGTCGTGTGGCTTGCAACTGGGCCACATTGTTTCGTGACCCCGAACTTTTTTAGGTTGTGAAGAGTTGACATTTCAACAGGAGACTTACTATGAAAAAAATCATGCTTCCCTTTGCCACGGTACTGCTGTTCGCCCTGGCGACATTCGCGCAAACCAATAGCCCCGATGCGACCCCTGGAGCACAAGGAACCCAAAGCTCATCTCCCTCCATGCAGCAAACTCCCAGTAACGACACGGGTATGAGCGGCGCTTCCAATTCCGAAAAGAAGATTAAGGGCTGCGTGGCACAGCAGAACGGACAGTACGTATTGGAGACAAAACACGGGAAATCCGTACCGCTGAGCGGACAAGATGTCTCCGCCCACGTGGGTCACACGGTGACTTTGCATGGAACATGGGCTGCCGCTTCGACCGGAGCGCAGACCTCTACTGGCATGGGGTCGGGAAATAGTTTTGCTGTCACCAAAGTGGACATGATTTCAGATAGCTGCAGCATGAAAGGCAATATGTCCACGGGATCCGGAAGTGCTACACCTCAACAATAATTCGCCCACTGACAATGGGACTCCCTACCAGGAGTCCCATTATTATTTGCTTCGAAAAGAACAATCACCGCCGCCGGCGCCACGGCGGGTTGCTGTTTTTTATAACCGTGAAATGTGTAGTAATAGGCCGCGACGCAGATCGCGAGAATTGCGAACGCGATAAGCACAGCAATAATCCAAATTCGGGCTGTTCGTGATTCCTGTCTCGATTGCATTCCCAGTTCACCTGTCTTCCTTAATGCTTATGGCATAAAAATACCCACCTTCCCCTGATTGGTAAGGTGGGTACTGACGATTCTCTCCCAGCTAGATACCGCTTCTTCCGCGTCTCCCCAGGCCCATCACGAGAGTCACCAGGAAAATCACCAGGAAGATATAAAACAGGAGCTTCGCGATTCCAGCAGCGGCGACTGCGATGCCACCGAAGCCAAGAACTCCCGCAATGATCGCCACAACCAAGAAAACTAATGCCCAATAGAGCATCTGCTGCCTCCTTATATAACTCGAACAAATACTGCCTTCAGACTGAAGGATAGATGGGCGACATCCCTTTGACGATCAGGCTGAATCTGTAGTTCCCCCAGCACGTTGCGGTATTCCTTGCCACTGCTTGCCTTTACGCGGCGTTGGAAGATATTTCCTGCCGCGTGGGCAGGAATTCAGAGTTTCACTAAAGACGCGAGAGAGCGCATGGGAGCGCTTAAACTCAATTCCAGCGTTCACCCCTAGGAGCCATCCAGTAAAACCCGTAGGAGGATTGATCGAGCACAAAAGTGCATGTACAAAAATCTTCCCTCACTGATATGCGCTCCAACCTGCTCTGATTGGGCTACATCTAAGCCCTTCACTAGGTGCGGTGGAAACCGCCCTCAATCTTCAGCATGGCTCCGGAAGCTGTGTCTGCAGGTTGAGGGCGGACAAATTCCTCGACGGTGTTTGCCGGCGAAGCCGCATCTGGTCGCACTTATTCTTCCGAATTACCGAACACGCTTTTCTCGGCTTGTACCAAGTCGCGGCAACATAGGCAACCTGGCCCAATTAAAACCCATCTACTCAGTCCCTTACCACTATGGTGCTAGAAAGAACCACAATCGGGCCATATTTCCCCGAGTCTTTTCCGTGTACAATTCGATTCGTATTTATAGAAATTGAGGCGATTGAAACCGAAAAGTGACTCCCCCTACCGCACTCGATCAAGTACGAATTCTTGTGGCCGACGATCATGAGGTCATGCGCTTAGGCATCCGCAATTTGCTGGAAGCCGTCCCTAACTGGACCATTTGCGAGGAAGCGATCAATGGACAGGAAGCCGTAGAAAAAGCGCGTATGTCCCAACCCGACGTCATTATCATGGACATCACCATGCCGGTAATGAACGGCTTGGACGCTTCGCGAAAAATTTCTCAATCCCAACCGGAAATCCCAGTCATATTATTCTCGCTGCATCTTTCCGAAGAGATGATCAAAGGTTTCGACACCAAAGCAATCCGCGGAGCCGTGAACAAGGGTAACGCGGCCCGAGATCTGGTTGAAGCAGTGAATAAAGTGTTGGACGGGGGCACATTCTTCCCCTACAAACAGGCTACTTCGTAGTTCTTCGCCCTTCCATTTTTCGATTACAGGAAAAGCTGCTTTAGCTAATCAGCAAGCCGACAGGAAAATTCCCTAATACACTCGCAACCGGCAGCCAGGCAGCTTCACCCGGCTTAGGAACCGCCAGCTTTTCGCGCGTAAATATATTTTGCAGCGCGGCGCTTCCTCCGGCGGGAATCTCGATTGAGGTGTCATTCCATACGGACGGATCAGCAGGGCCCACTCCACTCTCTCCTAAAAGCTGCGCGCAAAGGCGAGGCGCGGCAACCACAGCCATCCGGTCACCATGGCAACGCGCAAATGCCAGTAAATGTTTTGCCTTTTCGCCACGCACCTTCAAGGGCCGATAATCACCCAATTGGAAGAGGTCGGAATGCTCCTGGCGCGAACACAAGGTTTTCCATGTTAAGAAGAGCTTGATGCGTCCATCTTTCATATTCATATCATTCTGAAGTTCTTGAAGCCTCTGGGGCAGATCCTCACATTTCCATCCCTGCATTTCTCCCAACAGCCGTTTCCGGATCGCATAATCCACCGCGCGGCGGTTATCGGGATCCACTAAGCTGAAGTCCCAAAGTTCCATTCCTTGATAGATATCCGGTACGCCCGGAGCAGTTAATTTGAGCAGTGTTTGCGAGAGGCTATTGAACATCCCAATCCGAGCAACTTGTGCTTGCAGTGACAACATCTCGCCTAAAAACGTATTTTTTTTCGAAGGCTTCAGTAAGTCTTCCACAAATTGCAAAATGGATTCTTCGTACTCAATGTTTTGGTTCGCCCAACTCGTATAGTCTTTCGCTTCGCGGACAGCCTTGAGCATATAGTTTTGGATGCGCTTGCAGAATTCCGTTGGGAACTGTTGCGAGTCGAATTCCAACGGCCATGCGCCCAGCAACGTTTGGTAGAGCAGGTATTCATCGTTGCGCGAAGGTGCTTCCTCACCTTCGATTTGGCGCTTCTTGTCGCAATTGATCTCTCGCCAATGCCGAACATTCTTCCGCCACAGCCCGGGAATTTCCGAAAACACATTGAGCCGGGCCCGCACATCTTCCGAGCGCTTTGTATCGTGCGTGGAGGTCGCCAGCATGGTATGGGGCCACAAAGCCGTCTGTTCCTGCATACGGCCATGGAACTCATCTGGGCTGGTGCCAAATTTGCCGGGATCGCCGCCGACCTCGTTCAAGGAAACAAATCGGTTATAGCGATAGAACGCCGTGTCTTCCATGCCTTTTGCCATCACCACGCTGGTGAACTGTTGAAACTTCATAGCAAAACGAGTGACCGCCCGTTTATAGGATTCAACGTGCCCTTCTCCCGCGTCCGTGAGCAACACTCTTTGGACAAAATCAAAGACGCTGGTGTCCGCGGCGGTGCTGTTTCGAATCGCGGCGCGCACTGCCTGCTGGATGCGCGCGCGGTCGCCATCAGAGACTTGCGCACAGGTTATATAAGTACGATAAACGGGAAAGCGGGCAATCACTTCACTGAGTGCATCGCGCAAGTTATTAAGCGTGAAATCGCAGGTGTGCCGGTCGGAAAGGGCGATGCGGCTCAACAAATTCGCCAATACATTTAGTTCACTTGCCAGCGCTCCGTGCATTACAAATTTTTTGCACTGGTAAGCCAATTGAGGGAATACCACGCGTTGCCCGGTAAACACGCGGTAAATTCGTTCCATCCGCATCAACGAATCGGAATCAACAAACAATCCATTTACCAGATTGGTGAAGTCGTATCCCGTTGTGCCATTCACCGGCCATGTTTCCGGCAACCGTTCTTTTCCTGTCAGAATTTTCTCGACCGCCACATAAAAATGTTTCTTAGCAGAGTTCTGTTCCGGCACGCACGCGGTCCCACATTGCAGGCGGTAGAAATAATGCAATGGATCGTAAAGTCCGTCGGGATGGTCAATGCGCAAACCATCAATTTTTCCCTGCTGAAGTAACTCAAAGATGAAGTGGTGCGTCGCTTCGAACACCGCCGCATTTTCCATGCGTAAGCCCGCGAGGTCGTTGATGTCAAAAAAACGCCGGTAATTAATATCATCGGCGGCAACGCGCCAATAAGCCACACGGTAGGCTTGCCCCTTGATCAATTCATGCAATTCATCGAAGCTGCGCGAATCGCCGGGTGTTCCGTTGATCTTCGCGACGTTTTCCTGGATAAAATCTTTTATAGCTGGAGACTGCGCGCTTAGCGCAGAGAGCCGCCGCTTGTGGATGGTTTTGTCCCGGATGCGCTCTTCCCGTTTCTCTGGATCTGCCTCAATTCTTCCCGGCAAATGGCGGAAGGCCGCAATCAGGCTCTGCAGTTCGAGCAGGTTCTCATCCTGCGGGCCGAGAGTCTGCTGCAGGCGCTCAATGCCCAGGCTGAGAATCCGCGGATACTCTTTTGGATTGATGGGCAAACGGTTCTGCTCATAGAAAATGCTGAACTCTCCCCGTTCCTGATCGAACCGCAGGACCAATTCTCCCCGTTCCAGAACATTTCCATACTGATCGCCCAGCACCGGGACTAGGACTTTCTCCTGCAATTCATCTTTCACCGGCTGCCAGTCAATATCAAAAAATTCCGCGTACGGAGACGACTCGCCGTTTTCCAATACGTCGAGCCACCAGGCATTGTCGCTTCCCATCACGCCCATGTGGTTAGGAACAATATCCAAAATCTGCCCCATGCCGTGCTGATGCAGCGCGTCAACAAATCCATCAAATTCCTGCGGTGTGCCGATCTCTGGATTAAGATTGTTGTGGTCAATAATGTCGTAGCCGTGCATGCTGCCGGGACGTGCCCGCAAATATGGCGAGGCATAACAGTGAGTGATTCCAAGCGCAGCCAGGTAAGGCACGATCTCTGTCGCCTGGGCAAAAGTGAAAGCATGATGGAACTGCATGCGATAGGTCGCAAGTGGGATTCGCGCCGCGTTTGCCTCGCGCAGGTTCATGCTTCTAGTCTCCAGCAAACGCTCCATGGTTCTAGAATAAGCCTGTCTGCTGTCGAAGGTACCGTAGAAGATGAATGGATGATCTGGCTTGCGGAGCTAAGTTCCACCGAAACTTTACTGTCTCCAAGATTGGCAACCAGATTCAGAGTTCCGCCGTTATTCAACCGCCATTTCACCGCCAAGCCTGAGGGCTCAAGAGGGTGGAAATTCCCGGTTCCGGGAATCAATTCACGCAGCAAGGGACCGATTGCACTCTGTCGTAAAGCCAGCATCTCCCGATAAAAATGGAGCCACGATTCGTGTTCCGGCTGCTCCAGCGCCGTCCAATTTAATTTGGACTGTGTGAATGTACTTTCTGCATTAGGATCGGGAATTTTCGCACGCACTTCAGGATCGGAAAATTTCGCAAACCGCTGGAACTCGCCGCGCCGGCCTTCGGTGACAGATCTTGCCAGTTCCCCTTGAAAGTCGCAGAAGAACAGGAATGGCGTTCGCGCCCCAAATTCTTCCCCCATGAAAATCAGCGGAGGCTGCGGTGCGAGCAACAGAATTGCCATGGCCGCTTTAATTCGTGCCTGCGGCGCGCTGTCAACGATCCGGTCTCCGAACGCCCGGTTCCCCACCTGATCATGGTTCTGCAAGAACGAAACAAATGCTCCCGGCGAAAGATGCTTGCTCTGTTCCCCGCGCCTCGCTCCGTTGCGATACTCCGAGGGGTCATTCTGAAAAGCAAACCCTTCCGCCAGGCAGCGTCCCAGTTGCGCAACTGGATTTTTCCCGTAATCGCTGTAGTACCCATCGGTTTCGCCTGTTAGCAAAACATGCAATGCGTGGTGAATATCATCGTCCCACTGCGCATCATAGAGCTTAGAGCGCAAGCCATTGTCGCGTTCCAGATACTTCGCCGCATTTGCTTCGTTTTCCAATATCAGATGCACTTGCTGTTTGCCTTCAAACCGGGATCGCACAGCCTGCGCCAACTCCTCGAGGATGCCTGGTTTTGAATCATCCGCAATGGCATGTACCGCGTCGAAGCGGAGTCCATCAAAGCGATACTCTTCCAGCCAGTAACTTGCATTGTGAATAAAATAGTCCCGCACCACGCGGCTCTGCGGCCCGTCAAAATTAATGCCGTCACCCCACGGTGTGCAATGGGGGTCGGTAAAGAACTCCGGAGCGTATAGACGAAGATAATTTCCCTCAGGCCCAAAGTGGTTGTAAACCACGTCCAGAAAGATCATCAGTCCTTTCGAATGCGCCGCCTGCACCAGCCGCTTCAGGTCTTCCGGCCTGCCATAAGAACTTTCGGGCGCAAACGGTAGCACGCCGTCGTATCCCCAGTTTCGTTTTCCGGGAAAATCAGACACCGGCATCAGCTCAACAGCAGTCACTCCCAGATCGCGCAGGTAATCAAGTTTCCCTTCCACTCCGGCAAAGGTTCCCTCAGGAGTGAATGTTCCGACATGCAGTTCGTAAATGACCGCTTCGTTCCAATTCCTTCCAACCCATTTGTCGTCTTCCCATTCAAACGCGTCTGGATTCACTACTTCGCTCGGCCCATGCACATCTTCCGGCTGAAATCTGGAGGCCGGGTCAGGTACCGACTGCCCGTCATCGATCTGGAATTTATAGCGCGCTCCGGCTGGCACGCCTTCAGCGGTGAATTCAAACCAGCCATCGTCGTGTTTGACCAGCGAAAAACTACTACTTTGCGCTTCCAGGCATAAACGGACCTTTTGTGCTTTGGGGGCCCAAAGGCGAAAGCGCACGCGACCGTCATCAAGCAATTGTGCCCCGAAAGGCATCTCGTGCCTACGCCTCATTCATGACTTCCTCGCGCTCTTTTAAATATTCCGGCGAGCCGGAGGCGCGCCGTTCCTGACGTTGCATCAGCAAACAAAGCGAGCGTCCTTTCAGAGGATAGTGCTCCGGTACGACGTGATTATTTCCGTTGCCATTAGCGATATTCACTTGCGCAGTGTCGAGCAGTACAATCCATTCTTTTCCAGAGGAAGGCTGCGGGACGGCAAACGAAACCTCTTCAAAATGCGCGTTGATGAGCAAAAGGAAATTCATATCGCTCAGCCGCTTTCCCCGCGCATCCACCTCTTCCAGACCCTCGCCTGCGAAAAATACCCCCAGGCAGTGCGCCGACTCACGGTTCCACTCCTCGTCCGTCATCTCTTTCCCATCCGGACGGAGCCACAGAATGTCCTTGATCTCGGCTCCCTTAATCGCACGCCCTTGAAAGAAGTTTCGGCGATGAAACACAGGGTGGTCTTTGCGTATCGCTATCACCTGCCGGGCAAACTCCAAAAGTTCCGCATCGGCGGCGTTCTGCTCCCAGTTGATCCAACTGATCTCATTGTCCTGGCAATAGGCGTTATTATTTCCATTTTGCGTGTGGCCGATTGCGTCCCCGGCCAGCATCATCGGCACACCCTGGGAAAGAAATAACGTAGCCAGAAAGTTGCGCTTTTGCTGGGCGCGCAACGCCAGAATTTGAGGATCATCGGTCGCACCTTCGGCGCCGCAGTTCCAACTGCGATTGTTGTCGGTACCGGCGCGGTTGTCCTCCCCATTCGCCTCGTTATGCTTTTGGTTGTAGCTCACAAGGTCCTGCAAGGTAAAGCCGTCATGCGCGGTCACAAAATTGATGCTGGCATACGGACGGCGTCCGCTGCGCGCGTATAAATCGCTGGAGCCAGTTATGCGGTACGCCAATTCCCCGATCAGCCCGCCATCGCCCTTCCAGTAGGAGCGCACGGCATCGCGGTAGCGGTCATTCCATTCCGCCCATCCCACAGGAAATTTCCCCACCTGATATCCGCCTTCGCCCAGGTCCCAGGGTTCAGCGATCAGCTTTACCTGCGAGAGCACAGGGTCCTGATGAATGATGTCGAGAAATGCACCCAGCTTATCCACCTCATGCAGCTCGCGCGCCAGGGTGGCCGCCAGATCAAAGCGGAAGCCATCTACGTGCATGTCCAGCACCCAGTAGCGCAAGCTGTCCATAATCAACTGCAACACGCGCGGATGCCGCATGTTTAAAGTGTTGCCTGTGCCTGTGTAGTCCATGTAATAACGCGGATTGTCGCCGATGAGCCGGTAATAGACGGGATTATCAATCCCGCGAAAAGACAAAGTCGGGCCCAGCTGGTTACCCTCCGCAGTGTGGTTATAAACCACGTCGAGAATGACCTCGATGCCGGCTGAATGCAGGGTCTTCACCATGGTTTTGAATTCATTGGCATGCCCGGTAGCGGAGTAGCGATGCTCAGGCGCAAAAAATCCGATGGAGTTGTATCCCCAATAATTACGCAGTCCTTTTTCCACCAACCTGCGATCGTCAATGAAGCTATGCACTGGCATTAATTCCACAGCAGTAACTCCAAGGCGCGTGAAGTAATCAATCACGGGCGCCGTGGCTAGCCCTGCGTAAGTGCCTCTCAATGCAGCGGGAACGTCGGGATGGCGGATGGTGAAGCCTTTGACGTGCACCTCGTAAATCACGCTCTCGTGCCATGGAATTTTCGGCGCACGGTCCGAGCCCCAGGTGAAAGCGGAGTCGATCACCATTCCCTTGGAGACTCCAGCGGCATTGTCACGCCGGTCGAAGGATAAATCTTCTTTCGCCTGCCCTATCCGGTACCCAAAATGCGAATCGCTCCATTCGAGCTTGCCCTGGATTTGTTTCGCGTAAGGGTCAAGCAGCAGTTTGTGATGGTTGAAGCGGAAGCCCTTGGCGGGATCGTACGGCCCATAGGCGCGATATCCGTATAAAAGACCGGGACGGGCCTCTGGAAGGTAGCAATGCCAAACCTGGTCCGTTTGTTCGCGCAGCGGGATGCGGTGCAATTCCCGGCGGCCGGTAGCATCGAACAGGCAGAGTTCAATCCGCTCCGCATGTTCGGAAAAAATCGCAAAATTTACTCCTTCTCCATCCCATGTAGCCCCAAGCGGATATGGGGATCCTGGCCAGACAATAGGCGTTTGTACGGACAATTGTGGAAACCTTTCATTCCTGAATTGCGAAACCTGGTCGAATACAAAAATCTTTGATGCAGATTACGCTGCAATCAAAAGCTTTTGCGACAACGCAGTCGAAGGCGAAAGCCAAACTAAACATTTAATAGATAAAAATACAGTAACCACCCGATGGAGGATCGCTGCTAATTCGTGCGATATAACGAGTGCGTTGTTTTTTATTACTAAGTTCCCTTTCAGTTCATATTGGCGTTTTTTGCTGGAGCCGCAACATTCCCTGAGTGCCGTACGCGGGAAATCAATCATGATTTCAAAATGCTCTAATCCGCAATGTGGCATGCCGCTTCGATATCTGCGTCATGGACGTATTTTTCGCTTTGATCTCCCGGCCGTATCTTTTGAGGCCAGGGGCCATTCCCGGCATGCGAAGATTGTCCGCAAAGTCTGCCACTTCTGGCTATGCGGTCACTGCTGCCGGAGCATGACATTGAAATTGGATCCGATTCTCGGCATTGTTGTCCGTCCGCTGGACTCCCATGCGGAACCTCTCCCCCTTCACGCGCAACTGGCCGTTTCCGCCTCGGCGGCGCACGTTTAACTGCAAATCTTTTCTGAATAAACCTTCTTAAGGCTGTACCTTCGTCTTGCTCATTACTATTGGATTTTTGAGAAAACCGAAAGAAAAAACCTACAAAAATCAGGAGGGGCAGGTACCGGATCAAAAGGGGAGTGATTACCGGTGCCTGCCTTCCGTCTCCTTCGCGTTGGGGTTAACTTAGTGATACGTGATTGAAATCTCTTTTGACATCCGGAAGATACTGTAATTTTGAGGAAGATTTTGCCTAGCTGACCAGTATGGTCTCCTTGTAAGCTGATCTATCTAAAGCCTCCGATAAGGGTAGAACTTTTGATTTTTACAGGGTGGCCCCGATATTAATTTTCGTCCTCCGCGCTTACCCTAATTCTCGCTGGATAAAGGCGGATACGGGTTTTTACCGTTTACCCCGTCTTGGATTCACCCGAAGCAGAACGGTGTCAGGGGAGAATCACGCCTTTGTCCACATATTTTTAATAAGTAACAAGTGTGACATTCGACGCGTTCTGCTCATTGATTCAATGAACATCCGCAATCGGCAGGCGGTACGGTATCTTTCAAAAATCCAGTCACCCTACGATAGGCGTCAATCTGATTTTCCACTTTAGCAAAGCCGTGGCCTTCGTTCTTGTAAACCTTCAGCTCAGCTTTCCCGCCGTTCTTTTTCACGGCGTCAACCACTTGCTGTGATTCCTCCTCGGGACAGCGCGAATCATTCCCGCCCGCCAGAATAAAAAGGGGGGCTTTGATTTTATCCACGAAGAAAATAGGCGAACGATCTTCAAATAGCGCCTTGTTGGTCTTGGGATCGCCCATGGTCGCAATGTCCGACTGCTGCAGCACTGGGTCCTCGTTCTCAATCTCAGTAAACCAGTTCACAAAAGGAACAATCGGCACCCCCGCTGCCCAGACCTCCGGAGCTTTCGTTACTCCCATCATGGTGAGATAGCCGCCATAGCTACCGCCCATCAGGATCAGCTTTTTGGGGTCTACGTAGCCAGTTTGCTTGATCCAGTCGGCAGCGGCCAGAACGTCCTGCAAATCGCCACCGCCCATATCGAACAGGTTGGCATGCTGAAAATCTTTTCCGTATCCGGTGGAACCGCGATAGTTGGGCGCGATCACAATGTATCCTTGGTTCGCCATGTATTGAATGAGGCGATTGAACGAGTTCACCGTTTGTGATGCCGGGCCGCCATGCACGTAAACAATAGCCGGACTGATGGGCTGCCGCGGCAAGTTAAATGGCACATAGACGAACGCGGAGATAGTCCATTTGCCGTCGCGGCTGGGATAGTGCACCAGGAAAGGCTCGACCATTTCGTCCGACTGCACGCCGGCCACCAGTGAACTTGTTACCTGATGAGATTTGCCCGTCGCGAGCGTGTACGCCCACGCATCATTTGGGGCCTTTGCGCCATTGTGGTAGTAGAGCAATCGCGAACCATCGTGCGTGAATGCCGACTCAGCTCCGCCGAGTTCATTCACGCCCTTGGGCAACGGCAGCGACGTCGTTTTACCGCTGGAAAGATCATGAACGAAGATGTCAGTGTTGCCATCCACATTTGCCGTCCAGGTAACCGACTTGCCGTTAGGCGAAAAATGCCCGGCGGAAATCTCCCATTTCTCTGTGGTCAGCCATGCGATTTTCTTGCTTGCTATATTGAGCACGCCCGCGTTTTCGTATCCGTTGACCGCATTGGACGTAAGCAGCAGCGATGCGCCATCAGGAGAAAAATCACTTACTCTGAAAATCTGCTCTCCTTCGTGCGGAGTGAGTAAGGTGCTCTTCCCCGTAGCGACTTCAGCCACAAAAATATTCGAGTCGGTCCCTTTTGCCTGCTCCTGCGTATAGGCGATCCATTTGCCGTCGTGCGACCAGATGGGCCGCACATTCATTTTGTCGTTCGGCGTACCAGTCGTTATGTGCTTCACATCGCGCAGCACCGTGTCGAGCACGTCAATCTCGAAAACCGAAGAGGTCTTCGGCTTCACCATATAAGCGAGATAACGCCCATCCGGAGACCATGCCGGGTCCTCTTCCGCAATCTCGCTGGTATTGGTCACATTCCGCACCTCACCGGTTTTCGGCGAGACCATGAATATGTCCCACTGCTCATCGCCATCGTAGTCCGACATGTAGGCGATCCATTTTCCGTCGGGCGACCATGCCGGACGCGCCTGGCGTTGATCACTCACGGTGAGTTGCGTCGGCCACCCACCTTCCGACGAAACCAGCCAAATATTGTTTCTTCCACTGATGTTGGAAATAAAAGCAATGGTTTTTCCATCGGGCGACCAAGCAGTGCCACCGACGGTGCGCGTCATGTAGAGCTTTTCGATCTCAAAATTACGCTCCACCGCGACATTGGATTTGGAAACAATCAGTTTGGGATCGGTAATTACCCCGGGAGTTGCCGACGCTGTTGGTAACGAGAACAATTGCGCGGAAGAAAGAGTGCTCATAAAAGTCACAATGATAAAGAGGACAAGAGTTCGCATGCGTGTGAAGAACAAAGAAAAATTTTAGCAGAATGGTCGCGAAGGAATGCGAGTTCCCTAATATGAGATTCTCCCCCACCTGAGGGCAAAATCATTCGTGTCGCAAGGCGACCATGGGATCAACCTTTGCCGAACGTCTTGCGGGAATATACGAAGCTATTATGGCGGCCACCATTAACAGAGTCGCGACCACAACAAAACTTCCAAAATCAACCGTATGAATGCCATATAAGGTACTGTGCATAAAGCGGCCAAGCGCATATACACCGACCAACCCAATTCCCGCTCCAAGTAGCGCAAGCTTAATTCCATGGCTCAAAATAAGGGCTACAACGTCGTTCTTTTGCGCTCCTAATGCCATACGCAAACCGATTTCATGGTTACGCTGCGCGACAGCAAACGCCATGACGCCGTAAATTCCCATTACTGAGAGGCACAGGGCCAAAGCGGCAAAGCCTCCAAAAAGAATCATTCCCGAGCGTTGTCCTCGAATTTCCGTATTGAAAATCTCACCCATGGTTTGCATGTGCTCTAGCACGCTGCCTGGCAATTCGGTAACAACGGCAGACCGGATGCTCTTTTCCATTGTGCTTGGATCAATTGCCGTTCGCGCAGTTAATGCCAAAAATGGAAGTGGACTCTGCGAGAAAGGAACCATCATCTGGGGAAACGTCTGGCCATCCAATTGACGACTATCTTTTATATCGTGGAAAACTCCTACGATCTGCCGCTCAATCGCAGGGCCAAGCCCTTGATTGGGAACGAATGTGCTTAGAAGGAGGCGTTGGCTCAAGGGATCGGCGCCTTGCAGATAACGACGCACAAATCCTTCACTCACTACAACTACCTGAGGGCTGTTGGCATTGTCCCCCGCGCTAAAAAACCTCCCGCGCACGAGGCGAACGCCGTAGGTGTCAAAATAACCTGGAGTAACACTTTGGAAATCAGCAATCGGCTGTCGGTTCAAAGGAAGAGCCGGATGTCCAGCGATATTAAACGGGAAAGAGTCATGGTCTTGCAGGGGTATGGTAGTACTTAGCGCGACGCTGCGCACTCCCGGCACGCCCTGTAATTTGTCCGTTAACTCCTGCGCATCTGCTTTGGTTTGCTCCGGGTTGGCGAAATCTTTTTTGGGTAGTTGTAGGGGAGCTGCAATGATGTGGTCTATGCGAACTCCAAGATCAACCCGACTGAGATTCCAGAAACTATGGAGCGCCATGCCTGCGCCTGCAAGCAAAGTGATGGCCAGCGCATATTCTGTAACCACCAAAGCCGCCTGAGTACGCATCTTCTTTCCTCCCATCACGGAGGGCGACCCTTGCTTCAGCGTTTCGCTCAAATTCAGCTTCGCTGCATGCCACGCAGGAGCGCAGCCAAATAAAATCCCTGCCAGCAACGCCGCGCCCAACGCGAAAAGCAGGACGGGAATGTCCATTTGAATGACCGTTTCAATGGATTGGGCAGTCAGGTCAGGAAGCATCACAATCATAAACTTCATAAGTGCCCAGCCAATTGCAATTCCGACCAGACCGCCGAGAATTGACAGGGTAGTGCTTTCGATAAGGAGTTGCACAAACACCTGCCTGCGCGTGGCGCCCAATGCCGAGCGCACGGCTATTTCCCGCTGCCGGCTATTACCTCGAGCCAGCAGAAGGTTTGCTACATTCGCGCAAGCGATGAGCAGGACAAATCCCACACAGGCAAACAGCAGCCACAAATTTCGCTGAAGTGTTTTATCGAGCCAATCATTTTTTAATGGCTCAACGCTGACGCTGAATGCGCCCGCGGGAACTGCATCAGGAACCGCATTTCGACTGCTTGCTAATAAGCGTTGGAGGATCACAGAAATTTCGGCCTGCGCTTGTGCAATCGTTACACCTGGTTTCAGCCGTCCTATTATGTCGCCCGGGATCGCATCACGCGGGTTAGGCGTTAATGCCAGAGGCACAGTAAAGGCCGCGGTTTCCATGGAATAAGGTTTACGTACGGCAACAATCGTGTAAGGCTGGTGCTCAATTTCAACTTGTTTGCCAAGAATGTTGGGATCGCTGTTGAACCGCTGGCGCCACAACATACTCGTGATCATCACGACGTGATTTCTACCGGGCACACCTTCTTCCGGCAAGAAATCCCGGCCCATCAGCATGCCGGTGACGAGGGTCTTTGAGAAGAAGCCGGGTGTTATCGTCCCGCCAGTGATGTCTTCTTCGGAAGGATCGGAGCTGTCCATATGTAGCTCTTGCCAGGCTGAGAAATCTAAATGTTCAAATGATTTGCTTTGCGCCACATACTGAAGGTAATCATAGCTGGACGAAGGGGGGCGCTGTCCCTTATACAAAGATCGAACAACAACAAGGCGGTTCCCGTCAGGATAAGGAAGCGGAGCAAAAAACGTTGCCCAGATCACGCTGAACATCGCGACGTTGGGGCCGATGCCGAGCGCTAAAGCAAGGATCGCGACCGTGGCAAAACTCTTGTTTCTGGCCAGCGCGCGCAAACCATATTTGAGATCACGCCAATAGTTGCCCATGGATGCTCTCCTGAACTGTGCTTTAGGAACGAGTAAAACATGGCACCATGCAACTTATATTTTGTCTCTCCTGTTGATGACGAACGATGCGATCAGTCCGGCTCGACATACAAGGACTCATAAGAGCTGAGCGTTCTTGTGCATCTCAACCGTACTCCACGTTTTATCGCCGGCATGGCAAATATTTTCCAGCAGACACTCGGCGCACTTCGGTTTGCGGGCAAAACACAATTTGCGGCCATGCCAAATAATTTGATGGGAAAACAGTATCCATCGGTCACGCGGAATGATTTGCATTAAATCCTGTTCAATCTTCTTTGGGTCTTCTTGTTCGGTAAGTTCCAGCCGCCGCGAGATTCGCGTTACATGCGTATCCACAACAACGCCTTCAGCCATCTTGAACCATGTGCCGAGCACCACATTTGCTGTTTTTCGGGCAACGCCGGGCACTTTAAGCAGATCGTTGATGGCAGTAGGGACTTCGCCGCCAAAATCAGCGACGATCATCTTTGCGGCTCCTACCACCGACTTTGCCTTATTGCGAAAGAAGCCGGTGGAACGAATATCGGACTCTAGTTCTTCCGGCATCAGGCGGGCAAAGTCCTGAACAGTGGGATATTTCCTGAACAAAACCGGCGTGACCTTATTTACATTTACGTCCGTAGACTGCGCGGAAAGAATCGTCGCCACCAGAAGCTCCCACGCGTTCTTATGAGTAAGGGCGCAAGTGACATCCGGATAGAGTTCATTCAGACGCTTGAGAATTTCAGCAACCCGCTCCGGCGCAATGGGGTTATAGCCTTTTGCACTCCTAGCCGATTTACCCGCGATCGATTTTCGGCCAGACAATTGTTTGTTCGCCGCTCCTGCCCCTGCCGCGACCGCAGAGTCCGCGAGGACTCTGCCCATTCCCACTCGGCCGGCACGCAAGGCAGCTATGTGTTTTTTCTCTTGGACTTTCTGTGTTTTTCCCAGCTTGCGCACACCTTCGTGGCGTCCTGTCTTTGCAGGTTGGCGGACGGTGCTACCGCGTGGCATGAAAACTCCTTATTTTCCCTCGGAACCGCAGGTTCCGGTTAGTTCACGAGCGAAAAAATCATGGTACCAGATGCTTTGCGGTAGCTCCGATTCCGCCATGAAATTCCCTTTGGTAATGCTCCGCATCATTGACGGCGGCAGGCGAGCTAGGTAGTCTGAATTGGCAGCAATGGGGGAAATGTGGCCGTAAAAACAATCCTACTGGGGCAAGTCTGGCGCAGTGACGCCGATGGTCAGGATTATCTGGTGACCAAGGTCTATGACGAAGTCTTCACAAAGTATGCCGTGTTACGCCCCGCGGGAATTACCGCACCCGACGCCCCCACAGTTCGCATCAAAGTCACGAAAAGCGCCGAGGGAGCCTTATTGCCGGGTTTCACATTTACTCAGGACGGCAGCTTCTAGTACTCTCGCGTTAGCACTTGGAGCTTAGCGTCTGAAATAAGACGCAAACAAGCTACCAACAGCCGCTAAAATCTTCGCACTTATTCATGACTGAAAAAATCCTAGCAGTTCTGTTTGTATTTATCGCTTCTCTGATAAAAGCGACCGGCTACGCGGGCGTAGCAATTCTCATGGGTATCGAGTCGGCATGCATTCCCTTGCCCTCTGAACTCATCATGCCCTTTGCCGGATACCTTGTTTTTACCGGGACGATGAAGTTGTTCTGGGTCGCAACCGCCGGAGCGATCGGCTGCAATCTCGGGTCACTGGTTGCTTACGAGATCGGCTGCTATGGAGGCCGCCCCCTCGTCGAGCGTTACGGACGATGGATTCTCCTCTCGCACCGCGAGCTGGATTGGGCAGACCGCTTCTTTCACCGCTGGGGATATCTGGCTGTCATCGTCGCCCGCATGTTGCCCGTCGTCCGAACGTTCATTGCCTTGCCTGCTGGAATCGCCCGCATGCCACGAGCGCGCTTCCATATTTATACCTTTTTAGGGTCTTGGCCGTGGTGCATGGCGTTGGCATATTTCGGCATGAAAATGGGGGAACACTGGCGTGAACTGGGAAAGTATCTCCACAAGTTCGATGTTGTCATAATCGCCGCGCTGGGCATCGGATTCATCTGGTTCGTGTGGTCCCACTGGCAGAATCGCATTCGCACCGCGGAATAACATGCCGCGCGCTCATTCCACCGAATGCTCGTTCTTACCGTTGAGGCGTGATCCTGCTCATTCGGCCCCGCCGGGTTGCAATTCATCTCTTAATACGAGAACATTACCGTTTATTTCAATCGCAAAATTCTAATCAGGAAGCGGCAGACCATGGCGACGCAGCGTAAAAGTGTGAAGAAGGAAACGGCAAAGCACAACGGCAGTGAGATTCAGCCAGCCAAAGGCAAACTCGGCATCATGATTCCCGGCATGGGCGCCGTGGCCACTACATTTGTTGCCGGCGTGGAAGCCGTTCGCAAGGGCTTGGCTAAACCCATCGGCTCAGTCACGCAAATGGGGACGATCCGGTTGGGAAAGCGCACGGATGCCCGCTCTCCTAAAGTAAAAGAATTCGTGCCGCTCGCGACATTGAACGATCTCGTCTTTACCGGTTGGGACATTTTTGAGGACGACATGCACGCTGCCGCCACCAAGGCCGGCGTGCTTGATCGTGAAATGCTCGACGAAATCAAACCTTTCCTGAGTTCCATCAAGCCGCAGAAAGCTGTCTTCGACCGCAACTACGTCAAGAAGATTGACGGTCCCAATGTGAAGAAGGGCAAAACGAAAATGGACCTCGCCGAGCAGGTCCGCGACGATATCCGCAACTTTGGCAAGACTTCCGGCGCAAGCCGCCTTGTGACCATCTGGTGCGGATCCACGGAAACATTTATTCAGCCCAGCGCAGCCCACCAGTCGCTAAAGGCCTTTGAAAAGGCCCTGCGAGAAAATGACGAGAATATTGCTCCCTCCATGATTTATGCCTATGCGTCCTTGATGGAAGGAGTGCCCTTCGCGAATGGCGCGCCTAATTTAACGGTTGATCTGCCAGTGATGCAGGAACTTTCGCGCAAGAACGAAGCGCCGATCTGCGGCAAAGATTTCAAGACCGGACAGACCTTGATGAAGACCATTCTGGCTCCCGGTTTCAAAGCTCGTTTGCTTGGGTTGAATGGATGGTTCTCCACAAACATCCTGGGCAATCGCGATGGAGAAGTTCTGGACGATCCCGGTTCGTTCAAAACCAAGGAAGAATCCAAACTCTCGGTCCTCGAACACATCCTCCAGCCAGATCTCTATCCCGACTTGTATGGCAAGTTTTATCACAAGGTTCGCATTAACTATTACCCGCCACGTGGTGATAACAAAGAAGGTTGGGACAACATTGATATCTTCGGATGGCTCGGCTATCCGATGCAGATTAAGGTTGATTTCCTCTGCCGCGACTCCATCCTCGCTGCCCCAATCGTCCTCGACCTGGTCTTGTTCCTCGATTTGGCAAAGCGCAGCTCTGAATTGCGGGGCAAGGGCATCCAGGAATGGCTGAGCTTCTTCTTCAAGTCTCCCATGACCGCCCCCGGCCTCTATCCCGAACACGATCTCTTCATCCAATCCATGAAGCTGAAGAACACCCTCCGCCACTTAAAAGGCGAGGAAATGATCACCCATTTGGGATTGGAGTATTACGACTAGTTCTGTGGCGCGGACGCCCTCGTCCGCGTTCAGGCTTGATGGAACGGCCGGCATCGCAAGGCTGCGTAGTAGTGGGGCCGATTAGGAAAGCCCGTGCTTACCCCACAAAAAGAGAGTCCCAACAGTAATCCCCGGAATCCAACAAGAACAACCAAGAATAACGATTCACCCCTTATAATGTCCGTAATGCCTCAATATTCCATCGTGGTTCCCCTGCACAATGAGCAGGAGAACGTCACCGACCTCTATGACCGCCTGAAGGCCGTCATGGAAGCGCACGGAGAATCGTTTGAAATCGTGCTGGTGGATGATGGCTCGCAAGACCGCACCTTCAACTTGCTGCGGGAAATTGCCACCGTAGATAGCCGCGTCACGGTCGTCCGCCTGCGCCGGAATTTCGGCCAGACATCGGCGCTGGCTGCCGGGTTTCATCATGCTCGTGGTACCTACATCATTGCGATGGATGGCGACCTGCAACACGATCCCGCGGACATTCCTCTATTTCTGGAGAAAATCGCGGAGGGTTATGACATTGTCAGCGGCTGGCGCAAGCGCCGTATTGATAATCTTTGGCTGCGCCGCATACCTTCCCGCTGCGCGAATTGGCTGATGGCTAAATTCAGCGGCGTGGACATTCACGATTTTGGCACAACCTTCAAAGCCTATCGCCGCGAAATTCTGGAGCAGATTCCACTTTATGGCGAACTGCACCGCTTTATTCCGGCATTGGCTTCCTGGCATGGCGCTTCCATTTGCGAAGTGCCCATCAAGAATGTGAACCGCGAACGCGGAGTTTCCCACTACGGCATTTCGCGCACCTTTCGCGTGTTTTTCGATCTTCTTACGATTCGCTTTTTGCTTCGTTATCTGGGACGGCCGCTGCACTTTTTCGGCACATTAGGAATGTTCAGCATCTTCGCCGGATCGGGCGTCGCCTTCTGGCTGCTCGCCGAAAAGTTCCTCTATCACGCCAGCATCATGGCCGCGCACGGCCCCTTGATGATTTTTGCCGCTGTTCTTCTCCTCGCCGGATTTAACCTGCTGGCAATTGGCCTTCTGGGAGAGATGCAGGTCCGCTACTATCACGAGCCCAACCGGCGCGCGCCGTATTCCGTGGACCGCGTGCTTCGCGCCCAGGGCAGCGAAGAGCACACGGTTTCAGAGTAGTTCCCTGTTACGATCTACCAGCAACAATCACCCTGTCTTCGCTTCGCCTCATTCAACCTCCGCTCATTCAACATCAATCGTAGTCACGCTCAATGCCGGCAACGTAACTGTCAGCGATGTCCCGCTCACCGGCATCGTACCCGCCGCTACAGGATGAACCGGGTTCTGCCCTGTCGCGGTGGCCGCCGTAATGTGATAAATGGAAGCGGTTCCGGAAACAGAGAGCCCATTTATCGCCACGGTGTGCGAGGCGGTCGTGCGATTAATTGCCACCAATACCGCGCGCCCGGCATTGGTGCTGTCCGTGCTGGCATAAACCGCCACCTTGGAAACATCACTGGAAGTTGCCGATACCGAGGTATCGCCGAAGTTAGCGCCGGCTCCATCAAAACCGCGAAATGCCCTGAAACCCGCCACCGCATAATCAAACGTGCCGCTAGGAGGCCACAAGTTCGCGGCGAACAGTCCCTGAACTCCGAATATTCCGAGCATATCGGCTTCCGCTACCGTCCCTGCGATATGGTTCCACCCGCCGCCTTCATATTCTGTGATCGAAAGCTTCGTCCCAGGATATTCCGAGGCGATCTTCGCTTGTAGCCGCGAAATAATGCGAACCGGAGTCATTCCCAGTTCGTTGTAAATCCACGGATTACTGTTGTTCGGATCGTGAAAGGTGGGGTCCCACAGATCACGCGGCGCCTGCACGATGAGTTGTACGTCGGCATCACTCAGTGTTGCGCTACTCATGGAAACAATCCGCGTGCCGCTGGCGTCATATACCTCCGGATACCAGTGAAAATCATAATCATCCACGAGCGGCTTGCCATAAGTGGTTGAGGCTGTTTTTAGCTGCGTAAGATATTTGTCAGGGAACCAATTACTTCCCGTAGGTGTGGATGCCAATTCGCCCTGCCAGTTGTAGAGGCCCTGGAAACCATAATCGACCGGTCCAAAAATAATCAGGTTCGGGAACTGATCTTTCAGGGCTTCGGTCAGGGTAATGGTTTTAGCAATGTAAGCGTCCGATGTAATTTGCGTGTGTCCCTGCACTTCCAAATGTGTTGAGTTCCACAACTCCGGCTCATTGTCCAAACTTACAAAAGTCGGCAAATTGGGCGAAGCGCCAAAGATATTCTTACCCGTGAATTTTTGATCGAGCGCCCACAGGAATTCGTCCATATAGACATTCGCATCGGTCGTGGGCGGCGTAGTCGTGAAAGGATCAGTGGTTATGGTGCTCTTTTTGTCCACCACAGTTTTGAAGCGCGACAGGTCCGGAGGATTCGTAACGCTTACGTCGCCACTATCATCGGCTGAAACGAGCCCCTGAAGTTGCACAGTCATAAGGCTGGCCAAGCCAACGCTCTGGTCCGCCGTGATGAATTTGCTCACGGCATCTGCAGGAACCTGGCTGCTGTCCAGAAAAGTGTCGCTTTCATAATTAAAATCATTGCCTGCGTTGGAAAAATTGTTCTCCCAGTTGTAGGCAGTCCATCGGTTCCCGCCGGCACGGTCCAAGGTGAACGGCGGATTCGCGCCCCCTGAATATGAATTGATGCCATAAATCCAGGGAGAAATCGGCTGGGTCGCGTTCGGATCAATCGTAATGGTTATATCCGGTGGAGGAACCAGGGGTGTGGCGGAAACTTCAGCGGAATTTGCGCTCTCCCCACCCGCATTCACCGCCGAAATCACATAGAAATATTTCGTGCCATCAGTAAGCCCGGTGTCGGTAAAGGTCGCGGAAGTCGGCGCTCCCACTTGCGTGTATGGACCACCTGTCGTGGATGAGCGCTTTACGTGGTAACTGGTCGCGCCTGTAACAGCCGTCCACGACACCACTGCCTGCGAGTCACCTGCCGTCGCGGTCGCGCCGGACGGGACCGCTGGCACTGGTGGCGGCGTACTATTTCCACCACCTGACGAGGTTCCTCCGTAACCGCCACCGCACCCCGCAAGCACTAACATCATGGCAATGACTAATCCGTGGACACGCTTCCACTCGCACATACAAAGGAGGTCCCTCCGCGCACAGAATATTACTTGGCTTTTACCTTGCACACAACACACTAGTTCCCTCAGAAGTCACAGGGTAACCTTGGCCGGAAGAGACAGTTCAGCCCAGTTTTAGGCGCTGAACTTTGGGGTGTGGGAGTACCGTTTGGGCTGCCCGGAAAGAACCGCGAAAGCGGGTCAGAAAAAACGGTGCGGGTGATTTGGTGGGCAGTGCAGGACTCGAACCTGCGGCCTTCTCGGTGTAAGCGAGACGCTCTAACCAACTGAGCTAACCGCCCTTCCAGCATGGAACTCTTCCATGTAGCGAATGGCCCGCTGGCGCGGGCTTCATCCTGAGCTAGAAGCCGACCTTTCAGCTCGCTCCGACTGTCCTTTATCTTAACAGCGAAAGTCGGACTGCCCCAGCGTTGGTTTTCTAAATCGCACGAAATGGCCTCCTACTCGGGCAGCGCCACTTCTTTCGTGATCGCTAGATGCGTTTCAACGCCAGACGCTTTCTCCAAGCCAGAACGGGTTACCGGCTGGCCTCCGCCAATCCATACATCCACGTTCCCCGGCATCACTCGGCGGTTCCCTGCTTCATCCACAACGCTCAACTGCCGGTCGCTCAACATAAAGGTAACGCTCTGCTTTTGTCCCGGTTCCAGATGCACATGCTGGAAACCCTCCAGCGATCGCAACGGTGCGCCCGCTATCCCCACATGGGTGAGATATAACTGCACGACCTCGTCGCCCGCCATTGTGCCGTTATTGGTTACGTCCGCGGAAATCACGTTGCCATTCTCCACATGCGGATTGCTGTACCCAAACGATGTGTAGCTCAGGCCATAGCCAAATGGATATAGCGGTTCCCCGGTGAAGTAACGATACGTGCGGTTGGCCATGGAGTAATCCTCGAAGGCCGGAAGCTGGCTCTCCGATTTATAAAACGTTACCGGCAAACGGCCGCTGGGACTGAAATCGCCAGCCAGAGCTTCGGCAACGGCTGTTCCACCTTCTTCTCCCGGGTACCAGGCTTCTACAATCGCCGGGAGATTTTCATCCGCCCAGTTCACGGCCAGGGCACTACCATTCACCAGCAATAGGATTGTCGGCTTGCCCGCAGCCGCAACTTTTTCCAACAGCGCCTTTTGCGGCGCTGGCAATTCAATCTTGGTACGGTCGCCTCCCGCGAATCCATCGGCATGAACTCTCATCTCCTCGCCTTCCACGTGCGCCGAAAGACCAACCACGACGATTACCAAATCAGCCTTGCGGGCAGCATTCACCGCGTCCTGCTCATCATGGCCGGGCATGTTCCACACCAGGTGTGCCTCAGAAAAACGAATGGACTGGAAGTATTCAATCTTGATTGAATACGCTTGCCCCTTCTTCAGGCTTACCATTGCTGTATTCGTCGAGGGAGGATGATGTAGCGTCCAGTCTTCGACCAGCAATTTTCCATCCAGCCAAAGCCGGTAGCCGTCCTGCCCGGTAAAGCCGACCACATAATTCCCATCCGCCGCCGGGACGAGAACTCCCGTCCAGCGGACGGAATAAT
>JANWKU010000223.1 GCA_025451215.1 Terriglobales bacterium | reverse complement strand
TCCCGCGCAAATAATCAGCTATTAATTCAGGCAGGCCGCGTTGAAATACAAAAGGCTTCCGTTTCGCAATTGCCTTTTGCGGAAAACACATTCGACTTGGTTACAGCCATTGAGACGCAATATTACTAGCCTGATCTGGTCAACGACATGCGGGAAATCTTACGCGTCCTGAAAGGTATTTTGCTTAGTAAAAAATCTGGAACACTCCTCCTCAACTTTTGCTGGACATCCCTCCTACGTAAGTATATTTTTGCAACCCGTCCGGAAAATTGGAGACGAACAATGTTATTTGCTCAGCGGCGCACATTTCTTTCGTTAATGGTTGGGGCACTCGTGATGGTTTCGAGCGCGGTGGGTGAAACGGGAGGCAAAAATCTCTGGAGTACCTTCGAAACGACGCGGAATGGGCCGCTTGCGTTGCACCAGGAATTCGATGTTGAGCAGCACGCAGGCTCGAGCTATGCCCAGCATGTTCAACACTACCAACTGGTTGTTGATTTCGCTCAAGGCAAATGGCGTGAACAGATGATTGGCGGCAACGGCGACCGTATCCAACTTTTTGACGGGCAGGATCTATATACATTCGAACCCGGGGGGACCGAATACACCCGCAAGAAGCAATCTGGCAATAAAGATGAGCAGTTGCCAGCCCCTTTTGAGAACCGGCTCGACTGGGGCAAAGCAAAGGAAGTGCAGCGCGGGCCATGCGGGTTTGCCGGAAAAGACCACACCTGTGTCATCGTGGACGTACCGATCAAACCCTGGCTTCGTCCGACCACACCTGGAGACGTGGCTACCATGACCGGTGGGACCAGCCGGGTCATGATCGACACAGAAACCGGGATCTGGTTGCGTTGTGATATCTCAGCAGTAGTGGACAATTCGGGATTTCCTGTTCAATGGGACCTGACTTACACCATCAAGCAAATGAGTTACGGGGCCATTCCGGACGCGAATCTGTTCAAGGTTCCCGAGGGCATGCAGGAGGTCAAGCAACTTACGCCTTGGGACGACGCCCAGATCAAGAAACAGCTGGCAGGCAAGCCGGCGCCAGACATGACCGTGACCGACCTACAGGGGAACCCCGTATCCTTGGCGAGTCTCAAAGGCAAGACGGTACTGCTGGACTTCTGGACAACATGGTGCCCGCCCTGCCAAGCTGATGCTTCTTCGCTGGATAAGCTGAACCAAAAATATGGAAATAAGAGTTTAGCGATTGTGGGAATTTCCGTAAGCGAGGACCGCGAAACCGTCGTGAACTATCTACAAAAACATCCGCACCATTACCCCATTGTCCTCTCGACCGAGAACCGACTGCCACGTCCCTACGAAATCCACATATTCCCTACCTACATGATCATCGATCCTGACGGCAAGCTGACGACAGCTGAACAGGGTGATCAAGGTTTCGGTAAGCTGCGGAAGGACCTGAAGAAAGCTGGCCTTGATGTTGAATGAAGCAGTTCTTCGCTCTTTACGCTAAGATTTTCTTGCGGTTTATAGGCGGCGTCAGAGATTTAAAAAACTGAATCTAAACAATTGTTATCCCGAATGCGCTTTTCGGGCGTAAAGAATTTTCTGTTCTCAAAACCAAAAAGCAGATTCCTCGCTTCGCTCGGAATGACAAATTGGAATTGGAGAATTGTGACGATTGCTACTGCGATGCTTTCCCTACCTGCTGGCCTGCCGCCCGAAATCCCTCGGGCAAATGGAAGAGGTTTGCGTCCGGCTCACTCACGGTGATTGAGCTGATGGTGAATGTCTGCGTGCCGGAGCGGGGATCGGAAATTTTCGACAGCAAGTTAATTCCCAGCTGGGGCGAATACCAGGTCTCGCGTTGTATCTCGAATTGGTCATCATTTCCCAAAACGCCGGCGTTGTAGGTTGTGGTAATTCTTGTTCCTATCGTGTCCACGCCTTCGAGTGAGCCGTCGCCGAGGTCTTCGAGGTTCACAAATCCCTCATTGTTCGGAAGGGGACCATTTCGACTGCCACGGACCGCCTTGGCTGCGACTGCTTTATCGGTATAGCTGGCGGGGGTACAGACATGCTTGCCGTCCATCATGCAGGTGTAAACAATGTGGGTGAGCGGATCGGCGATCTGAATCGCCGTCATGACAGATTTGAACTTGCCGCTCTTCGGGACCAGCATCCATCGCTCTTCGTAGATGCGTCCTTTGCCGTCACGCGCGATGCGGCGCTGGTTGATCAGCGTCATAGTACCGCCATTCGACATGCTCTTGACCCATTCTGTATCCAGCATGGCGGTAAAGGGCGCGTTTGGCATGGGCGTAATGACAATGCTGTCAATCGTCTCGCGAACGACTCCGTCGGATTCTCCATTGCCGAACTGGTGTGAATACGTTCCTATTTGTTGCGCGAATGATTTCTGAGGGACGACGAGGAGGCCAGAAATGAAGAGAAGAGTCGAGGGCGTGATTCCGCGCATGCGAACCTCCACGGATAGGGAAGTTTAGCATTTTCCGGTTCCGCTTCACAGGCTGCTCATTCAAGCGCAAGAATTCCTCCACGCCGATTGCTTCCATGCGATAGTTCTTGCAAGAATCGCACATGCACATCGCACGACAGACACCGCGAGAGCTGGTCGTAGTGGCCGGCACCCGTTGGGTATCCGCAATTTGCGCAGCCGCCGCGCTCATCACTCTTTACATCGTGATCACCCGCCACGAACCGAAAGGCTACCTATTCTTACCTGCCTTCTTTCTGCTATTCGCTTTCATCGTGGACCTTCGCAAGACCTTTACGTTCGACGCCACCCGGCGCATCGTCCGCTGGAAGGGACGCAAAGTTTTCAAAGCTGAGTCGGGCGAAATACCTTTCGACGACATCAGTGACATCCGCACGGAAGCTAGCAGTGCATCAAGCCAATCCGGCGGCAGGGAAGTCCCAATCTATCGCCTGACGATTATCACCGCGCGCGCCACCATCCCCATGGATTACTCCTACAGCGGTCACGAAGACCGTTACTCCACTCTGCGCGCGCAGATTCTGGACTTCATCAAGCCGGCTTGACGATCCAGTCTCCCGAGGTTGACGGGGTACAACCCTGGCCGGAAGAGCACGGCCGCGGGCAAGAGTGCCCGCGCCACACTCGTAGTCCCAACACTCTGGTTACTTGCCGCCCTGCCTATTTCACGGTGCAATTAGCGTTGGAGGGATTATGGGCCGCGCTTTCGGATTTATCAGCGTTCTCGTGGTAGTGGCTGTGGGACTGTATCTCTATTCCACACAACTGCGCAGCGCCACGGCGATAGGGGGAGGGACTAACCCGACGGGAGCCGCCAATATCGTTGGTGTAAAGGGCGATTTGCTGGGCATTGCCAACGCTGAGCGCCAGTACTTCGCCTCTGAAGCAAAGTATGGATCGCTGGATGACCTGACTTCGGGTCACTATCTCACGGTTTCAGGAAGCAGGCCGCCCTATACGTATGACGTGGAAACCACTGCTTCGGGTTTCCAAGTGACCGCGACTCGCAGTGACGGCGGGACTCCGGCCAAGCTTTCGATTGATGAGACCATGCAGGTGCAGCAATCGAATTAAACACAGGCAACAATTCTGTAGTTTTCGAGCGAGTCGGGAAATCTAATTTACTAAGACTCAAACTCTTTTACTGGTCATTCCAATTTTGCTAAAGTGGAATCCTCGCGGACAAGAGTGTCCGCGCCACACGGCATGACTCTCCCGGCCTGGCTTGTCCAACTTAATTCTGAAGTTGTCTCCTGCACGCGATGCCCGCGGCTGGTGGAATATCGGGAGCGGATCGCTCTGGAGAAGCGGCGGGCTTATAGAGATCACGAGTACTGGGGCAAGCCTGTGCCAGGATTTGGGGATCCGAACGCGCGTGTGCTTGTCTTGGGGCTGGCTCCCGGCGCGCATGGCTCGAATCGCACGGGGCGTCCGTTTACCGGAGATGCGTCGGGAAGGTTTATGTATCCGGTGCTTTACGATTGCGGATTTGCCAGCCAGCCGACAGCCACTGACCGCAATGATGGTCTTAAGTTGAAAGACTTGTTTATTACTGCGGCGGCGCGGTGCGCTCCGCCTGACAATAAGCCGCTTCCGCAAGAGCTGGCGAATTGCGCGCCTTATTTGGAGCGTGAAATCGATGGACTGAAGAATTTGAAAGTGATTGTGGCGTTGGGGAAGATCGCATTTGATGCGTATTTGAACTTCCTAAAGAGGCGCGGGATGCTTCCGAGCCGCGCGGGATATGTCTTCGGGCACGGGACGAAATATAAGATGCCGGATGGCAAAGTGCTATTAGCGTCGTACCATCCGTCGAACCAGAACACGCAGACTGGAAAGCTGACGCGGCCCATGTTTTTTGCCATCTTTAAAGAAGCTGCGCGGCTGGCCGATAAGAACGATTAGGCGGCGCCGGGCCGGATCGCCCGCAATCCGTTGCGCGGAGTTGCAAACCGATCGGGTTTCGCGAACCGGGGCGCCGCCTTGCTTCGTCAGAGTTTCGCGATGGTTACTTCCAATTGAAACTGGTGGTCGGAGTTGGGGTCTTCCACGCTGCCGACAACCATTGGCTTACCAAGGACTACTGGCATTCTGCCGCTGATCCGCATTTGCCGCAAAATAGGCCTTCCGTTCCCGTGCAGTACCTCATCGGGATTTGCGAAATTGCTGATGTCCACATAGATATCAATACCGAGAGGCGTTTGCCATGAAACCATCTGCGCGGTGATTGAAGTGCCAACATCCATGTAGTCAAACTTTCCATTTTCACTTTCAACGGGAACTCGTGTACCGATCTTGAGCGTTTTGGGCGAACTATCATTAGATACGTTCATTGAATACTGCCGGCTGTTAATTTTTTTCCCGTTCTGCAGTTCATCCAATGAAAAATCGAGGTGATAGGCGTCCACGGGGTTTTTTTGTGTTGGCGCAGCGGGCGTGGTCGCTGGTTTGTCCTGGGCCTTTGCCATCGGCAACATGGCAAAAGCGATCATCAACATGCATGAATAGCTAAGAATGTTTTTGTGCATTGTGATCTCCTTAAACTTGGCATTCGAGACTGATACGTCAATCACTCAAAAGCTGAAGAAATTTTCTTATCACGGTCGCGGGCCTCAAATTCAGCCAGGGTTTGCTTCAATAATTCCGAGCGAGCGCGCGCGACGAATTGCGCTTGCCGTGGTTGTTCGCGGACATATTGCACGAGCAACTGCTCCTGCTGGCTCAAGGGTCGCGGAGTAGGGAACTGCTGAGGCCAAACTTGTGCGGTCACATGCGGCGCAAGTTTGTGGTGGTTTTTCCTCCTCGATGTGTTTTCTCGAAGGACGGCTGCCATTGGCGCATTGGATGTAATTCCAGCATTCATTGTTGCAGGTCTCTTTTGCTGAGCCGGACTGATTGCAATGTCATGCCCATGCGGTAGCCGGTTGTGCCAGACAAGTACCGCGATCAAAATCAAAGCGCAAGCCGAAGCAGCCGCCAGTACGAGATGCCAACTGCTTTGAGAACTTTTTTCAGGTATTGCGCGGAGATGTCGCAGTAGACGCGCTTCCATTTCTTCGTCCGGTCCTTGGCTGCCATGCTGCTTAAGCGCGATGTCCAGCCACTGATCCATGGCATGCCGGTCTCTCGCACGCTGGTCTAGCCTGTCCCGATCGGAAAATTGTTTAGAATTATCGGATTTCATAGTCGTTTTCCCAATACTTTATTCAGCCGCTCTCGCAGAATCTGCCGTCCGCGGAAGAGGCATGAGCGTACGGCTGCTTCGCTTAAGCCCAGTACTTTGCCGACATCCTCGATAGAAAGCTCTTCGACGGTTGAAAGCATCATCGGTGCGCGCAACTTTTTTGGCAATGAAGCAAAAAGCTTTTCGAGCGCGGTACTCATTTCTTTCTTCAATGCGATTTCTTCCGCGCCAGCTGCGAGCGAACGTATTTGAGCCGCGACCGCTTCAACTTCTTCGAGGGAAATCTCCACGACTTTTTTCTTTCTGCTGATCGCGACACGCCACGCGATACGCGCAATCCAATTCTTCATATCCTGTATTTCAGCAAGTTTTTTGCTGTGCTTCCACACACGAAGAAATGTTTCCTGCGTCGCATCCTCCGCGTCGTGATGATTGCGCAGCACGGAATAGGAAATCCGGTATACGAGCCTTGCGTGTTCGCGGACCGCGAGTTCAAGTTGGTCATCCTCCGTGCGCGTCTGCGTCTTTTCCAGCGCCATGGCTTGGCTCAGGCTCATGTCTCCGGCTGCCAATTTCAGACCCTCAAACATAAAGACCGCTCACTCTGGTAGTTCGTTCGGAATTATTTCAGGGAACGTCGGAAGGGGTGCTAATTGCAGAGTATTTCCCGGACGTTGCATCGTGCTTACTTCGGTCGTAGGTCCCTCCTCTTTCGCTGCGCTCAAGCGTCGGGATGACATGCTGGATGAGTTGAGTTGTTCTTGACGGAAAAAGGGGATACGGCTGCCCTAAAAGCCAACCATGACCGGCTCGGGCGCAAGCTGCACTCCCCAGATTTCTTTTACTCGGCCCTGAATCTGTTCTTTCAAGGAGAGGATGTCGAGAGCGGTTGCCTGGCCACGGTTCACTATGGCGAGCGCGTGTTTGCGCGAGATTCCGGCTTTGCCCGCGATGAATCCCTTGCTGAATCCGGAGTGCTCTACGAGCCATGCGGCGGAAACTTTTTTCTGGGATTCAAGGGCAGGATAGCTAGGCACTTGCAATCCCTTGAGGGCGGCGCGGCGGAGTAATTCGTCGTGCTGTTCAGGCGAGAGGATAGGGTTCTTGAAGAATGAACCGGCACTTTTGCAGTCGGGATCACCGGGGGTGATCAGCATTCCTTTGCTCGCGCGAATTTGCCGGACGGCTTCTCTGGTGTCGGCGAGGGTTGGCGTCTCGCGCCATCCGGCGAAATATTTTTTCAGGTCCGCATATTCAATTTTTGGAGTGCCGCTGGGGGTGAGGGAATAGGTGGTTTTCAAAATGATGTAGCGGCCGCGTTCGGTTGTGTTGAAAATGCTACTACGGTAGGAAAATCCGCAATTTGTTTTTGCAATCTCGCGCACTTCGAGCGTTTCAACTTCGAGCGCCTGGACGGATTCAATGGTCTCCGCGACTTCCTGGCCATAGGCGCCGACGTTTTGCACCGGAGTTCCGCCCACGCTGCCGGGGATTCCGCTCAGGCACTCCACGCCCGCGCAATTTTTCCCCACGGCGAAGGCGACAAATTTGTCCCACTCTTCACCGGCTCCGACGTCGAATATGGCGCGTCCTTTTTCTGCGCGTTGCTCAATTCCGGAGATGGCGAGTTTCAACACCAGTCCCGGCCAGCCTTTGTCCGAGACAACCAGATTGCTGCCTCCGCCCAAAACAAATAATGCGAGAGACTTGGACCGCGCGAACTCAACCGCCGCAAGGGCATCGTCGGCAGTGCGGGCTTCCACGAAATAGCGGGCTGGACCGCCTACTTGAATAGTGGTGCGGGGTGCGAGGGGGACATGTTCCTGGATAAGCATTGGGCTGCTCACAATATAAATGAGCAGCCCTGAATTTTATTTGCTATTGAAATGGTTACACTCTACCGGCCAAAACTAAAACCAGTAGGATAATTACAATCAGGCCAAGGCCACCGCTGGGATAGTATCCCCACCCCGTGCTGTAAGGCCATGACGGCAGAGCGCCAATCAAAAGCAAAACTAGTACTACAATTAGAATTGTGTACATGCGTTTCCTCCATGGGAGATGCGTACGATATTTATCTTCGAGACTTTGCTGACACTTAAGCACTTTGAATCTTTCTCCGTAAATTTTCCATCGGGTTTACGCTGTAACGTTTGTGGGATAGTTGTGTACCGTGGGTGCGTAGCGTGAGGAATGCGAAATATTCTGCCGGATAGTCTGTAGTTGGAGGGCATTTCACAACGAACCGGCAGCGGGCAATGCGCATTTCTTCAGGGCATGGCTAAAGCCATGCCTGATACGATGCTGCGATAAAATCGCGATCTTCATAGGAGTTCGCATAAATTCATACGCTTGTACCAGCTTCAGTGCCTGTATCAGGGCACAACTTGAGTTGTGCCGATAGAGCCCTGTAACAGCAAGGGCTTCAGCCCTGAGGTTCGCAACGGCTAAAGCCGATCCAATGAAAACTTCGTTCCGGCATGGCTAAAGCCATGCCCTGATACGATCCTGCGCTGAATTCACATAAAACTTCAGATATCAAAAATACGGTAGGCCACAGAAGGTTTTTGCGATTGAAGCAAAGTGATGGCTACGTTATGGACAGGGACTCCGGTGGTGGTCACGCCGTCGGGAAAGCCATTGTGCGCGTGACCGTGAACGACGAGATCGGCGCCGTGACGGTCAATGACCTCCGCTAAACGCGATGTGCCAAGAAAGGGAAAAATCTCAGGCGCTTCGCCCTGCACGGTCGCGGCGATTGGAGCATAGTGCAAGACCACAACGCGTTTTGGGGTGCGCAATTGCGACATGGCGCGCTCCAGCTTTAAAGCTTCATCAATGGAAGCGCGAACAAAGGTTTTGATCTCGGGCTCTCCGAATGCGGTGAGCACGCCGCGCCCAAAGCCGCCGACGAAACCTTTGGTGCCGGCAAAGCCCACGCCATCGCGCTCGTAGGCGCTCCCGTCGAGCACCTTAAGTCCCTCGGCGGTCATCATGCGCATTAATTCCTGTTCCTGGCCGCTTTCGTAGTCGTGATTTCCGAGAATGGCAATTGTGGGCACGCGAATGCGCACGATAGTGTTCAACAGGGATTCCATCTCTTGCGGCTGCCCATAGTTTGTAAGATCGCCGGCGAGGACTAAAACGTCGGCTTCGTCGCGGACGCGGCTCAGTTGCTCGCGCAGCATCATTTGACGCTGGGGCGAGAAGTGAAGATCGGCGGTGGCGGCAATTCTCAAATCAATCAATCCGCGCGTTTCACGCGCTCTGCTTCCTGGGCTTTTTAATACGAGCCATGCGTCTGGTGCGATAGTCTTCCAGAATGTTTTCCAGGCCCCACTCTTTGAGATCAATGGCGAACATGTTGTGGTCCACCAGGCTTCCACGAAAAGCGGCGTGGGGCTGGTCTTTCGCACTGTCAGACGAGAGGCGGCCGAGCAAATCCTGCCACAGCGCAGCGGGTACATAATTGGTTTGCGCGGGATAGGCGTAACGGAAGAAGAGCAGCGCCCATAGCAACATCTCCCAGTGCTCGCCCACGAGTCGCAGCACGTGCTCCCATTGGATTTGCCCGCGCGTGCCGTAAATCACGTGCGCGATGTCGGCGCCGTCGAAGCGTTCGCGGCGGGTGACAAAAAGTTTTGAAGCGAGCAATTCTTCGGGCGCGAGCACGCGAGTATTTATTCCGACAATAGTGGCGGGGCGGGCGTGTTCGATCCAGGAAGGTTCGACCACCAGAACAGCATTGCTCATGCCGGTTATGAGGTCCACGAAATATCCATCGCGGTGGGCCTTGGAGAGCCAGACCGGGTCACATACTTCGCATTGGAAGCCTTCTTTGCGCAGATAATCCAGCGTCCGCACGGAATCCTCTGCAGTGAGGAACAAATCCAGATCTTTCGTCATGCGGGAGATGCCTGTGTATTCGCGCAAGGCAAAGGCGCCTGAAACCGCATAGGGAATTCCGCGCCCTTCCACAACCTGCAAAACCTCGCGATATAAGGCTTCCTGCGGCGGGGTCAAGAGCTGCGGTTCGGAGAAGGTGACCGAAGAGCTTTCCGGCGAATTGTGCTGCTCGGACATGCCGTGCTTCGATGTCCTTTTTTATGTTGTGGTTGTCGGCAGATTCCCGGGGGCAATACCTGGTAAATCTCGCCAGTTAGGCCAAGCCAAAGTAAAAGCCAGTTTCTTTAGGAAACTGGCTTCTGACATTCACAATGAGGGTAAGGTTATTGTCCGTTATTTGGCGCGGGCGTGTTTATAGATCCCGACTGTTTGGCTTCGGCCGAAAACTTACGTACTGTTCCCAGGAAATTCTCCGCGGATTGTGGCGGAGCTACTTTCCCTTTCAACAGGTCGGCGAAAGGCACCATCTTGCCATAGAGAAGGCGAGTGGCATCTTTGTCCTGGGTGATGGAGGAGCCATTGAGGTCAACGCCGGCAAATACGCCGCGCGAACGGGAGTAGCTGAGAACTTCTGCTTTCATCTTCCAATCGGTACTGGCAGCGGCGTCGCGTCCCACTGGGCCGGCTGCGGCAGATGCGCCGGCGCCGATCTTGAATTTACTGGAAAGCAGATCAGTCATGCCTTTGTTGTTCATGACCAGCATTACCAAGTCGGTCGCTTGTCCGCCGAGTTGAAGACCCCAGCTTCCGCCGGTGATGGTGATAGGAGCAGGAGCGCTCCAGCCATGCGCGGTGCGGCAAGTGGCCACGCCTTTGCCATGACTTCCACCAAAGCCAACAGCAATTTTTACGAGGGATGGGACGACCGCGACGCATTCCGCGGAGTCAAGAACATTGTTCGGAATCCCTTTGTCCGGCGTTCCCATAATTTGCGTTAGGACGGTGGCGGAAGTGTCCAGGCGCTTTGCAATGTCAGATTGCTCATCATTCTGCGCCCATGCCATGGTGCTGAATACGAGCAGAACTGACGTCAGGGAGAGTAGTACATACTTCGACAATTTCTTTGCGCTGCATTTCATAGAGAGCCTCGTTTTGCAGGAGTAAATGTAATCCTTATCATGCCGAAGTAATCCTATCCGGAGTACCCAGTAGTCTTCCATCCTGTGTTGTCTGTAAATGATGCGGGGACATGCCTTACGGAAGGGAATAGGCGCTGGTAGACGCGGGCGGTCCCAACCTTGGAAAGCGTCAAGCTGGCGACCTTACTTCATCACGATTTCCACTTTCCCGCGCTGGCCCAACACTCGAAGAGAAACGGAGTCCTGGCTTCTTTCCAGTTGGAGATCCACGGAGGCGTTACCGCTGCGAAGATCTTTAATAAAAAGCTGTGGAATTCCTTCTGGTAAATATGGCTGGTCCAGAATGATTTTCTTTTCACCGTTATGCACGGAAATTCCCAGGCATGCCTGCACCAGAAGAAAACTTGCTGCTGCGGCCCAGGTTTGAGGAGAGCAGGCAACGGGATAAAGCGTTGGGCCTTCCCCGTGGCGACGCTCGAGTCCGCAAAAAAGCTCGGGCAATCTTCGCAGGTCCACGGTGGCGCTTACGTCGAGCAGCGCCAGTAGTATTCGACCCGCTAGTTCTTTGAATCCGTAGCTCGCCATCCCGCTGGCGATCAAGGCATTGTCATGCGGCCAGACTGAACCGTTGTGATAAGAGAGTGGATTGTAGCGCGACTCCCCAGCGGCGACGGTGCGGATTCCCCAGCCGTTAAATAAATCCGGATCTAACATCTGGCGAGCCACGCGGGCGGCAATCGCAGGAGGAGCAATGCGGGTATAGAGGCATTGTCCGGCATTGGATGTGCGTACGCGGCAAGGCGCTTTGTCGCCATCGAGGGCCAGAGCATATAAGGAAAGATCGTCGCACCAGAATGCCTCATTAAAATGAGTTTGCAGGTTTTCTGCCTCCGTGCGAAGGCGCCGCGAAGTTTCGTGATCTCCTAATCCATGAGATATGCGGGCGGCGGCGATTTTAGCCGCGTATGCATAACCTTGTACTTCGCACAAAGCGATGGGAGCTTTTGCCAGAGTGCCGTCGGCATGAAAAACGGAATCATTCGAATCTTTCCATCCCTGTTGCACCAGGCCCTTCCGGGAATGCTGCGCGTATTCGATAAAGCCATCACCATCACAGTCGCCGTATTCGTCCATCCACTTGAGAGCGAGATGAACGTGCGGCCATAGGTGCCGCATGAATCCAAGGTCGGCGGTGCGGTCCAGGTATGCGCCTGCCAGCATAATGAAGAGGGGAGTGGAATCTACGCTGCCGTAGTATTTGCCGAAGGGGACTTCCTTGAGCGCGGCCATTTCTCCGCCGCGCATTTCATGAAGAATTTTCCCCGGTTCGGCCTCAATCTCCGGGCGCAGTTCGGTGGCCTGGGTCTCCGCGAGAAATTGCAGAACGCCTTTTGCGATCCAGGGACTGGCCCATAACATTTCCAGGGCAGTGACTATCCCGTCGCGTCCAAAGACCGTGCTGAACCACGGGACGCCTGCATAGGGATAGTGCTCCTCAGGGTTGCCGGCAATCATCATGTGCACGTCGGCGCTGGAGCGCTTCATCCAATCAGTAAAGCGCGAGTTGGGACTGGTAATCACCGGGATCATTTCTTCCGAGCGATCCAATTCGTGCTTCACCGATTTCAATGCTTGATCGTAGTGCAGCGCGCGCGGGTTGCTGGAGGGGTCGCAACGGATGCGCAGCAGCAATTCTGTTTTTTCTCCTGGATACAAGTTCTTTTCGAAATGAAGCTTTGCTCCTTCGGCATGTTCCTGAACATCCATAGTGTTTGGCTCAAACTCAATGGAAGTTTCACGCAGCACGCCGTCAAGGCCTTCGTAGCGGAGCAGAATGTTGCCGTCGCGCATTTGCGGAGGAAATTGGCGGCCTCTTTCCTCGCGGCGCATGCCTCGGACTTCGAAAATATCTGCGAAATCCGCGGCGAATTCCAGGGTCAATGGGATTTTGATGGGCGAAGCGCCAAAATTGGAAATATCGAACTTCTCGAAACATGCAGCGTCATACAAAAAGCGGGAGCGCAAAACGTGCAACGTGCCGCGATGAATTTCTACGTGGTCCTCGCGGGAGACGTCAGCGTTGGAGAGATCGGCGGTAAAAAGAGAATTGTCGGTCTTTACCGTGGAACTGAGCAGGAGCGGGCGCGCATTCCACATCTTGAAGGTCAGCCGCGAGAGAAAGCGCGTTCCGTGATAAAAAAGCCCTTTATCGCTCGACTTTCCAGTGCCAATATCACCGTAGTGGTCAAAAACGGAAAATAACTTTCCGTACTTTAATACACGAGGACGGTCATCGGCAGGAGAAGACCGTGCAGCTATGTAGTACTGCTGCTGCGCGAGGGTGCCAGTTTCAGCCAATTAAACGCTCCGTGAGAGAGGGTGAGAGAAGTGGATTCTCCTCGTACAAGCCGCTCATATACCGCCACATAATCATCGGCCATTCGGGCGGCGCTGAACCGTTGTTCAAAAACCTTGCGGCACAAACGCCGATCGAAGCTGGATAGTGATTCAATTGTATTCGCCGCGGTCTTAACATCGCTGACAATATAACCAGTCACGCCATGGTCCAAAATTTCCGGCACCGAGCCATGGGCGTAAGCGATTACGGGCGTGCCGCAAGCCATGGCTTCTGTCATAACCAAACCAAAAGGTTCCGGCCAGCAAATAGGAAAGAGTAAAGCCGCCGCATCGCCCAGGAATTTCTCTTTCTCGGGATATCCAATCTCCCCAATAAATTCGACCAAAGGATGTTTGAGCAATGGTTTGATGACCGATTCAAAGTACTTGATGTCCGCACGGTCAATTTTCGCGGCAACCTTCAGCGGCATGCCTACGCGTTTCGCAATTTCAATGGCTTTGTCGAGACCTTTCTCTGGAGAAGTCCGACCCAGGAAAGCCAGATAGTTTCCGCGCCCTTCTCCTAAACGGTATTCCCGCAGGTCGAGACCGTGATGAACCGTTGCCTGCCAATTCAACCAGGGAAGCGGAGTTCGTTGGGCGTCTGAAATGGAGACGACGGGAACATCGCTGAATGTTTCAAACAAGGGAACCAAGTCAGGAATATCAAGCCGTCCATGCAATGTAGTGACGTGCGGGACGGCGTGCCGACGGCACAAAGGAAATTGCAAGTAATCGGTGTGGAAATGGATCAAGTCGAAATTGTCGGCATAACTGAATACACGCTCCATCATCAAAGCGTGGTGGGCCATCTGGTCAATGCAGGTTGGGCTCAGCCGAAGTGCCTCGGGGCACATGGGAACGAGGTTTGCAGAAGTTCGGGAGTCGCCGCTGGCGAAAAGTGTAACGTCATGTCCCTGGTTTACCAGTTCTTCTGTGAGCCACGAAACCACACGTTCGGTGCCTCCGTACAGCTTTGGCGGAACGCTTTCGTATAAAGGCGAAACTTGCGCGATTCTCATTAAGAGTCCTCAAGGGGCTCAGTCTGGATCGCTTGCGGCCAGAAGGAGCGTGCAATCAAACAGGGTACAAAAATGTAGTTACGATCAGTCAGAAATATCAACCGGCAACATTAGCCATACGGGAGGGCTAACTTTAAAGCGTTAGAAGGTGAGGTCGTCTCCACAAAATATCGTACCGCTCAGTGAGTGGAACAATCTATCCGGTACATGCTGTAAACCACTTACAAATAAGTGGTTTTATTGGGCTGGAGTGGGGCGTGGTTCTGACTGCTTACAGTAGGAGATGCCATTTTCAATCGCGGTGCCCTCCTCGTAATCGTTCCATGTGGCGAGCAACACAAATGGCATGGGATGCTGGGGATTGTCATATTGGCGGAACAAATGCAGCGTATCTTCAAAAGTTTTCCCGCAGCGGCGGTCTATGTGGCGGTTCAAGCTCCACGACGCTTTACTATCATCAAAGCCGGGCCAGATGCCGCCAACCAGAATTTTCCCAGGATATAACTGTGGTATTTTTTCGTAAAAATTCTCGAGATAATCCTGTCCCCATTCGCTCCCATTGGCAGCCCATCCTTTGGGCCCGGGATGGATCCACGCATAGATGCCGTCGAACGCCTGCGCGTATTGCGCTGGGGGATGGTCCTTGTAGATCAGGATAGGAGGATTCTCCCATGTGTTTACCGCCTGGCGTACCTGGTTCCAGTCGGTGTGTCCCCGCTTAGGGAAAATGAGAATCACCGGCCGCCCCTGGTATGTGAGGTAGGCATCGCGAAAGCGCGCGGTGGGGCCGATGTAGGATGTGTACGCTTTTTCCATTGCGTCCAAAGCGTCTTCAGTGGCGCGGCCATTGTCTTCTTCCGTTTCGTCATACATGAGCGCGACGTGGAAGTGATTTTCGCTGGCGACTTGCTGCAGCAGGGCATAGCTGTGGTCTTCGAACGGAAGTCGTGTGCCGTACCAGTCCACGGCGAAAGCGTAAATGCCCAGATTCTTGGCTTGCAGCACCTGCTTGCGAAGTTCCGCGGGGTCCTGGGTGGAATATCCCACGTTGATGTGGTGAGGATCGCCAAACCAGGGCTGATAGTCAGCCAGGACTTTGGGCGAATTATTCAATGTTTGAACGTCCGCTTTGAGCGAAGTTTGCACGCTGCTGCGGTAGCATCCGCTGGTTTGCGGAATGAGCACCGCGATGGCTGCGAGACCAATGAGGAGTGAAGGGGAGGAGCGCATTTTCCGTGTGCTAATCAATTCGATGCAACTCCCTCGGAAAAGTGTGTTTGCATATATGAGGAATGGATGGGTTACTCCCCTGATCTTGGCGCCGGAGTGGATTCAAGATCGCGAACCATCCAACGGTCGGCGCCTGGGGTCATGAGAACCATAAAGCGAACGTGCAGTGGTTGGCTCTGGATGACTTTGCCGCCATCGAGGATTTGCATCTCCAGTTGCGCGTCGTCCTCGATCTGCATGAGGTCGCCATTGGGAGAATAGAAGAGGACATTCAGTTTGTGGCCGTGGTCGGTATAACGCACGTGGAGTCCGGACTGCGCTTGTTGCTTGATGCGTTGCTCCAGGCTGCTTTTTGCGAAGCCGGTGAAATATGCGTCCAGCAAGCCGGGGCGATTTTCGTCAAGCGCCTGTGACAGGTTTTGCCAGGCGAAAGCATAATCCCGGGGAACAGTTTGGCTGGTGAGGTCTTCCACGGAACGCGGGCCGGCGTTGGCAGCATTGAATTCAACTGACGGAGAAGACTGCGCGGCGGAATAACCGCTCGCGACAAACAGAACGGCGACCGCAAGCAGCAGGCGGAGAGATCGTTTCATCGCGCGCCTCCTACGTTGAGTTCGTTTCCGAGAACGACTCCGGAAGCCACCGAGATGCGGGCGTTGCCCACAACCGGCATTTCTGCTTTGGCGATTCCTTTTTTAATGGGCGCATCAACGGTCGTTTTGCCGCTCCTATCCGTTTTTGTGAAGCTCACCACAGTTCCATCAGGAACATTGTTGCCGCTGCAATCGCGCACCGGATCGGTTTGCACGACCAGATGATTGGCTTCCCAATAAGATTTAATGTGCAGGTTGCAGGCCTCGGATGCGACTTGCTCGACCACGCGAGTCTCGGTGGTGTCTCCAACGGCAGCGCTAATTTTCGCAGAGCTTGCCTTGGCAGCGGAGGTGAGCCTGATCCATGCGATGCCACGGTTCGTGGGTTGCGCATGGGAAGCCGAGCTTCCATTGTTGGAATTGACGCTGAAATCTACTTGCGCATGCGAGAAGACGATATTGTGAAAGCGGTCGAGCGCAATTGCTACCGCGCTGATGGCGTTGGTGGTCGCGACAGGAACACGCGAAGGATGCACCAACAGACTTAAGCGATCGGCTTCCGCCGCATGAACATAAAACTCAGTAGACACGCATTCGTCAGAGCACAGAATCGCCTGATAGTTGCCGGCTTTTTCAATGTCCGTGCCGGGAATAGAAATTTCACTTCCATTTTCCACGCTGCGCTTTTCAGCCGTGGCCGGGCCGATAAGGTAGAACGTGCCGTGGCTATCGCCATTTACGGTAATGGAAAAATCCGTTCCGGCGGCGATGTCTTTGGGCGCGTGCAGTTCCGCTGCGGTGGCAGGCATCGCAGCCGCGAGAGAACATAGAAGCCATGTAATCACAGTGCGCATGATCAAGAAGCCTGGTTCACGAAGGAGTTCACCACCACGTGATAGGTGTGGGCCTGGGAGGCGATGTCGTCAGGCAAATCCACTGCGAATGAAACTGGGGTTTGCGGCAGCAGCGCCTGGTCCACGTATCCGTCGGAAACCCAGATGACTTTTCCGTTGGAATCGTAGTACGAAGCTAATACGTGCGGAATATTTACGATTGCACCGCTCTCGTTCACGAGGTCGCCGCTCAAAACCATTTTGCCCAAAGCGTCTTTCTGCAATTTCTGTCCTGTCACTTCAATGACCGGATCGGCGCTGGCGGGAACGAGCATGGACTTTGCATCCATGCGGACGCTCTTGATCTGCGTCAGCCTATATCCTGGAAAATCGACGCGGTACGGAGAGACCTGCTTGGGCAGAAGAATGTGGGAAATTTTATCGAAGCTGTTTTCCTGTGTGATTGCTGAGCCGTCGGCATGAAGCAGAGTCGCATTCACATCCACGTATGCGGGCACGGTGTCTTCATTCACGATCTCACCGACAATCACAATGCGGTCGGGACGCTGTACGGCATTCATGGAGACAATACGCACGCGTGGGGAATCCACGTTTTGCACGCCCCAATCGTCAGCGGCTCCGCGATTGATGACATCCCAGCGAAGGTAGTTGACGGGAATTACCTGGGGCGCAAGTTTGGGAAGGGCCGCGGTGGACCATAACACTTTCCACGCGTCGCCCTCATGCTCTACCTGGATGTCGCGAACGTCATCCAGCGGTCCCACGGCGGTTGAGTAGTGCAGTTTGGTGCGTACCGTGGCCAAGCGTCCATTGGAATGCAGCGGCCAAACGTCATAATTTTCCAGGGAAGCGTATGTACGCAGGCTGCCGTCGTCGCCGGAAAAAGTGTGGATAAAATTATCTTTGTCCACATATGAGGAATTGGCCAGTTGCGCGTAAGCCGCGTCCCAGTTGTGCGATTTAACGCGTGAAAGCAAAAGCCGCACGGCCTCATCAGGAGTGTCGGCGGAAGAAATTCGCCGCCGTTCAATGGCTCCGGACTGGAACCAACTGATGATGACCAGCACGATGGTTGCGGCAAAAATTGCAATCGCCAGTGTCCATTTCATCAGCGTGCCTCCGGAATGAAGACCGGTTCCTGGGTGATGGCCGGGAACTCCACGAGATTTCGCGAGGCGTCGGCGCGATCACGCATAAAAATCGCGAGCAGAATCGCAAGCAGACTGAAGCCAAACGGCAGCGTGCCCCACAATATTCCTTCAAGCGCGGTAGGTTTGGCGTCAGAGGGAATGGGATGGGCGGGCGGAACATCGTCCTTGGCCCATACGGTGATCTGGCCGGAATCAAAAATCTCGACCTGCCGCCATCCGGCGAAATTCAGCAAGGGAATGTAGTAGGGATCGTGCACGAAGATAAATTTCAGTCCGTACTTGTTTGCATGTTCCAACATCGCGCGGAGAGATTCCATGCCAGCGGTGCCGAAAAATTTGGCGCTGGTTAGTTGCGCCGTTCCGTAATGAGTGAATTCAGGCAGCAAGCGCGCGGAGTTGTATTCTCCGTCCACGCTGTTGGCGTGTGAGTACGTTGAAATTTTCGGGATGGAGTTACCGAAGCCGAGAGTGAGATATCGGTATTTGTCATGCCCGTCGCGATCCATGAAGTTGATCACGGGATTCACGTCCAGAGAAGAATCAGGCCGGTATGGACTCCAGGTGATCCAACCCATAGCGAAGGCCATGGTGGCAACCGCAGCTGCTGATAATCCCACGGCCGCTGCCGCCTTGTACCGGTCGAGAAGCATTTCGGCCAATACGCCGACGATAGGCAGAGCAAGAAGCGCGGCCAGCAGCGTGAAACGTTCGAAGGTCAGAATTTCAAATGCGCGTCCCAGCAACCATTTGGGAACTGGCGTGGTTCCGCCCAGGCTGAAAAGGAAGGCCACCCAAAATCCCAACATTAACGGACGCAGTCTCCTGCTTGCTGCGCCAATCCAAACCACGAACGGCATAGCCAACAGCAAAGCTCCGTAAGGGATGAAGAAATAGTTGATGGCATAGTCAATGTTCAGCAGGAAATTGGAACGGCTGGCATGAGGAATGGGAACTTGCTCAATGGGATGCTTGATGAGCGAGATCCAATAAGGAGCAAGCACAACAGCCACCCCAATGCCCGCGAGGATGGCGAAAACGATGCCGCGTCCTATTACCTTGCCGATGGAACTTTCTTCTTCGCGATCAATGCACGCCAACCAAAGGACGGGAAGCGCGAACATGAATGATCCGAAGATGAGCGTGACGTGGTGAACAGCGGCGGCAACCAGCGTCAGCACGACGCCTTTCAATAAGGCGCGGCCATCCGCCGAGCGCGACCAGTCATAAAAGTATGGAAGAGCCAGCAAATAGAGCGGCGCGGAAAGGACGGTGGATAGTTGTCCTGCGGAATAAACCAGGAACGTGATCGTTCCGAGGAACGCCGTAAGAAACGCAGCATAACTGCTGGCTCGTTCACTCACCCACAAGCGCGACAAGCGGTACACACCCACTACTAGAAGCAGGATTGCGATCAGGTAAACCAGCATGCACGCCAGCGGCAGTCCGAGGATGTAAGAAAACATCGCCACCCATTGGTGGCCAAGCGGGGGATATGTGGTTTGGGAAAAGCCCGCGAACCACTTCTCATTCCATGGATTGAACCAGTGTTGAGCGTAATGAGACGCGAAAAAGACGTGAAAGTTCGCGTCGTAAGAAGTCTTCAGCGGCAATTCCATCATCAAGAGGGGGCCATGAATTGCCAGCGCCACCAGAATGCTCGCGGTCAATGGAATGGGCCGCCGGAAAAAGCTCGTATCCACGATTATGCTCGTCCTCTCTAAGGGGTTTTTCTGAGCAGCACTTGGATTCAGCTTTGGGCGGGAAGGTTTGCTGTAGATGAACGACTGATTGTTGCAGGTTTAGTGCCAAATGGTCCGGTTTTCGACCCTCTAAGGTTTATATCCAACCAGAGCAATTGCAGGGGCATCAGAGCGGTCGGCGATATAGGTCTTGTACAGTCCTGCTCGTCCACCACACCGCACATGAAAAAGAAGTGTCTACAAATTGGGTTGGTCCTTTCATTTTGGATGTGCTCGCTGGGAAGCAGCGGCTTTGCGTTTGGACAGACATTTGAAGTAGGGCCAAGTCCGGCCAACAAAGCAAAAGGTTCCCAGCCCAAAGAGAAGGAAAAAGCTAAAGCTGCCGCTCAGGCGGCTGCTCCCGAGGGCGGAATCGGTTGGGGTTCCGGCATTGAGGTAGCGCGGAATGCGCGCGCGGCGCAAGAGGCGCTACAACGTAATGATTACAGGTCTGCCGAGCTTTATGCGACGCGCGCAGCCAACGCCGCTCCTCAGAATACGCCGCTGTGGTTCCTGCTGGGCTATGCAGCGCGTTTGGCGGGGGATTATCCGGCGTCGGTCAGCGCCTTCCAGCGCGGCTTGAAGAATGATTCTTCTTCTATCGCGGGACTTTCCGGGCTGGCGCAGACGTACGCAAAGATGGGCCGCTATTCTGAAGCGCAGGATCTATTGAAGCAGATTCTCGCGGCAAATCCCAAAAGCGTAAATGACCTTCAGCTTGCCGGAGAACTGGCTTTGAATACCGATCCCAGCGCCGCTCTAGGTCTGCTGCAACGCGCGGAAGCGCTCCAAGGAACGCCCCGCAACGAACTGTTGATCGCCCGCGCCTATCAGCGTTTGAATCAACCCGATCAGTCGAAGATTTATCTACAGCGCGCGGAGAGCCGTGCCCCGTCTGATCCGGAAGTCCTTCGGGCAGTCGCCTCTTATTATCGAGATTCGAACCAGTTCGATGTAGCCATCGCAACGCTGCAGAAAATTCCGAAAAAGACGCCTGACATTCTGGGCGAACTGGCCTACACCTATCAGTTAGCAGGGAAGCGCAAAGATGCCGCGGAAAATTACGCCAAGGCGGCGGACGGTACACCGGGAAGCGATAGCCTGCAACTCAGCGCGGCGCAGGCGCTGGTGAACATTGGCCAACTGGACCGCGCGGATGATTACGCGCAGCGGGCGGCGAAGCTTGATCCGGAGCACTATCGCCTGTTCGCGATCCGGGGACAGATCGCAAGTCTCAGGAACGATCAAGAGGAAGCGATTAAGCAGTATCGCTCTGCGCTGGAACGCTTGCCCACGGCGGTGCCGGAAGGGCCTTTGTATCCCATTTCCCTCCACTTGAGCTTGGCGGAGGCGTATCGCGCAACGGACAATGACGCGGGCGCGGACCAGGAAGTTTCAGCGGCGCGCGCTGCCATCAGTCAGATTGCGCAGATTGATCCCACCATTCAACCGGAATACTTGCGCTTGCGAGCTGTCATTGAAATGGCGCTGGGACAAATGGATGCCGCGGAAGCTGATCTGAAGAAGGCCATGTCGCTCGACCCGGGCAACATGAACATCACGCTAAGCTATGCAAATCTGTTGTGGAGAACGGATCGCAAGGACCAGGCGTTCCAGGTGTACAACGACAGTTTGAAGATTGATCCCACAAACCACGCGGCGCTCACTGCGTTGGGATATCTGTCACGGGACATGGCCAATCCAAAGGCCGCGGAAGAATATTTTCTGAAAGTGCGCTCGCTTTATCCGAAGGACTATGTAGCTTATCTTGCGCTGGGAGATCTTTATACCTCACAGCGTGAATTTGACAAGGCGCAATCGAATTACGAAAAAGCACACAACCTTGCGCCGAATAATCCGCTGGTCGTCTCCGGCGGCATTAACTCGGCGCTTGAGGCCCATAAACTACCGGTCGCAGGTAACTGGGTGCGGAGGGCTGCGGCGAATCCGGTAATCGAGCAGAATCCTCAGGTCATGCGTGAGCATGAGCGCTATTTGACGTTCATGGGGCAGTACGCGGAGTCAGCCGAGTTGGGCTACAAAGTGATTGAGAAACTTCCGCACGATCCGGAGGCGCCGGTCTATCTGGCCTACGACCTTCTTTACTTGAACCGCTATCAGGAGTCCTACGCCATCGTGCAGAAGTTCGAGCCGCTGCTGCCCAAAGACAAAGACTTGCACCTGATTGCTGGATATGTAGACACGCAAAACGGACAACTGCGCGAGGCGGCTGACGAGTTTACCAAGGCCATTGATCTTGCGCCGAACGTGCCGACTTCCTACCTGAATCGAGGTTACGTTCTGAACGATTTGCGGCAGGGAGATCATGCCGCAAAGGATTTCGAAATGGCCATCAAGCTGCGCCCGGGCTATGGAGAAGCCTATCTCGGCCTCGCATTTTCTGATTTGCAAATGCGCAGGGCCCGGCCAGCGTTAAAAGAGGTCAATGAAGCCGCGAAGATTTTGGGAGAATCGAAGGCGTCGCACTTAGCGCGCGCGGAAGCCTACCGGCAGCAAATCATGCTGGCCCAGGCGGAGGGCGAATACCAGGCCGCGCTCAAACTTGCTCCTAATGATGTCCCCACGCGGCTGGCGCTTGCCGATGTGCAATACAGTCTGCATCGTTACGCTGACTCGCTGGCGACGTTGAAGGACGCGCTCGGCAAAGGGCCGGATGACGCCGTGATTTATGCGAACATGGCCCGTAATTATGCGCAGTTGCGCGATGGCGGCAATGCCATTCAGGCCGTAACCACCGCTGAAAAACTTGGCGGCGACAAAAGCAAAGTACTACTGGTAACGGGCGAAGCATTTTTGATTCTTGGCGATGGCGATGCGGCGATGAGTCGTTACAGCCGCGCACTGGAAGCCACTGATGCGAACCGGGTGGAAACGCGGCTTGCTCTGGCGAACTTGTTTGCCAGTGAAGGCAAGTATGCGGACGCCGAACAGCAGGTCAGCCTGGGATTTGCCGAATCGCGCGTGGGAGAAGCGGACCCGATCACGACGGAAAATTTGTTGGCTGCCGCGCACATCATGATGTCGGTGGGCGAGTACGATCTGGCAACAAAATATTTTCAGCGCGCGCAGGCAAGCGGCGCGGATGATGACGTTGTGGACATCGGCCTGGCGAATGCCTACCTCGCCCTGGGACAAACCGACAGTGCGCAGCAGTTGCTGAAGCATATCAGCAACAATCCCGACATCAGCGACGACTATGAGTATTTGATCGCCATGGCCAATGTGTATCGGCAGCAGCAGGACACAGTGCAGGCGCTCTCCGCTTTCGCGCGCGCGAACCGGCTGGTGCTGAACAATGAGTCAGCGGAGCGCGCCGAGATGGCACTGGCACAGGAAGAGGGCGCGCAGCTTACTCCCAATGTGAGTGCGGAACCGGACGCATCCTTCTCGCCCATTTTCGAGGACATCAACATTTATGTGCTGGATGCGAGGCTGCGCGGAGTTACCAATTCTCCTCTGCTTCTTCCTCCTCCGCGCTCGTCATATGAGTCGCGCGTGGATGGACGCTACCGCATTCATTTCGGCGATTTCCCCAGCATCAGCGGCCTCGTGGAAGAGCGCAATGCACGCGGCACTATCTCCATTCCCAGCCAGCTCTTGATCCAGAGCCACAACACGTACGACACCATCGTGAATGGCGCCATCAACCCCATGCTGCATTGGGGAGATCACACGATTGCATTCAGTCCTGGATTGCAGTTTACGGTTCGCCGCGATAAGGACAGCCCGGTACAGCTGAATCAAAATCTTTTCCGCCAATTCTTGTACGTGTACAGCAGCCCATTCTGGAATTGGCTTTCTTTCACCGGCGACGCGATCCATGAATCAGGGCCGTTCACTGAGCAGAATTTGAGTTCGCGCGATAATTCCGCTTCGTTGAATTTCGTCGTGGGCAGGCCGTGGGGTAAGACCGCGCTGATTACCGGTTACCAGGCCCGCGATGTGCAGTTCCATCCCGTGATCAGTGAGTACTACACGACCAGCGTTTATGCCGGCGTGCGTCGCAAGTTTGGCGAGAACCTGGAAGTCTCCGCGTTTGCCGAATATCTGCGCTCCTGGCGTGTGCAGGACGCTTTCTGGGCCAATGCCGAGGCGCTGCGTCCCGCTTTCCGCATGAACTACACGATTTCAAAGCACTGGAATGTGCAAGCGTCCGGGATATGGTCGCGTGGCGAGGGCTTTCATGCGTATGACAACATGAACGATCAATTCCTGGTCACCTATGTGCGACAGGTGGAGCGCTCGCTACACGACGGCGTCGGAGACGTTCCGGTCAGCTATCCAATGAGTTTTTCGTTTGGCATGCAACAGCAGACTTTTTATGACTTCAACGGGACGGGCCGGAACACGTTCCTTCCCGTAATCCGGCTGACAATCTTTTAATGTCCATCGTTCCTAACATCCTTCGCCTTGGGGAAGGCGCTGGAAAGCCCGAATACACACATTGCCATCTAAGATCGCGTTAAAACGATTGCGCAAGATCAAAGACCGCGCGAAAAAAGGAACAGGATGATCTGTGGAAACTGACCCTCTTATAACTACAGAGGCCACGCAGCAAGCTGGACAGCAGCGCTGGGGCCGGGGATCGTCACGCGCCATTCGGGCGCGGCTGGTGAGCGGCAGCATGATCATGCTGATCAGCTCCGCGCTGGTGGGCGCCATCAATCTTGCTTACAATCTGGCCATCGCGCATACGCTGGGCGCGGCAAGTTTTGGGCATGCTACGGCGGTTTACACCCTGCTAATGCTGCTTTCGGCGGTCACTCTTTCCTTTCAACTTCTCTGCTCAAAGCTGGTCCCACAGAACGACAGCTTTGACGCTAAGGCAGGCATCTACCGGCTCCTTCTAAAGCGATCCTGGTTGTGGGGCATTGGCATCAGCTTGTTGCTGGTGGTTGCCAGCGGTGTGCTTGCCGGCTATTTGAATCTTCCCACTCGCCATTACGTCCTGCTGCTGAGCATTGGCACCACGTTCTACGTGCCTTTGGGTGTGCGCCGCGGCTTGATGCAGGGCATGTATGACTTCTTTCATCTGGGAGTCAACTACGTACTAGAAGTTGTCGTAAAGCTGGTTGGCACGCTGGTGCTCATGCACCTGGGGTATGGAGTGCCGGGAGTGATTGCGTCAATTGTGGCCTCCATCATTGTGCCTTACTTCCTGGCGAGGCCACCACGGGAACTGCGCAAGACGAAAACCAAGCTCGGTTTGAATCTGGCCATCGGCGAGGGTATTCAGGCGTCGGTATTTTTCATTGGCCAGGTCATCATCAACAATCTCGACATCGTGCTGGTGAAGCATTTCTTCAGCGCGACCGAAGCGGGTGTTTACGCCGCGGTTGCACTGGTGGGCCGCATAGTTTACATGCTTTCGTGGTCGGTGGTGAGCAGCATGTTCCCGATTTCCGCGGGGGTGCGCTCGAAGGAAAGGGACGGCCGCGCAGTCCTGCGCGCGACGATGCTTATCGTGATCGGCGTGACGTCTTTGTTCACCTTCTGCGTGTGGATGGCGCCAGCGCAGCTCTGGCACGCCGTGCTGGGCGCGGGATTCCCGCTGGGGGCGCAGAACCCTTATGCTTCGTTACTGGTCCTGTATGCCGCCACGACCGGTATTTATTCGCTGAGCGTGGTGCTGATGAGTTATGAAATCTCGCGGAAGATCGGCAATGTGAGCTGGTTGCAGCTTGGTTTTAGCGGCGCTATTGTCGCTGGGATTTATTTGTTCCATGGCAGGCTGCAAAGCGTAATTGAAGTGCAGCTGGTTTTAATGTCCCTGCTGCTGGCAGTCGTTTCCATTCCTTTCCTGCGCTCTCTTAAATTGGGGGGGAAGGCCGAACCCTGGGCGGCAAACGCTGAATCCCTGAGCGGTGTTGTTAAGCGCCGGAAAGTTTCCGAAGACCATGTGATTGCGGAGTTTTTGAAGAGCGAATTTTACATGCCGGAATTCTCCAAGTACCGGAAAAAATTTGATAACGTCGTTCATTTTCCGGACCTGAACAATCACCACGAAAATGTTATTCGTAAGGCGCTCCTGTTCAAACGCCGGGGAAGAATGTGGCGCGAGCTGCCCGTGGACACGGAGTGGTGGGAAATCCAACTGCAACGCGAGGACATGTATCAACTGCGCGTGTTTCCCCGGTCACAATGGCGCAAAGTCGCCGATGATAGTTATTACCTTTCCGACATCATTGAACGCCTGCAGGCCAAGGTGACGTCGGACCCGGGAAACCCCTTTTCGCAAAAATTGAACGATGTCCGCAAAGCTTTGACTGAGGGGACCAAGCCTAGTTCGATTTTGATGATTGGTATTGACGAAAATAATCCGCTCACCATCATCGAGGGCAATCATCGCATGGCCGCCGCAAGTTTGATGGCGCCCATGCAGGTCCCGAAGTACTTCACATTCCTCTGCGGCTTCTCTCCGCGCATGACCGAGTGCTGTTGGTACCAGACGGACTTATCGACCCTTTGGCGCTACGCGAAAAATACCATGGCGTTTTATTTCGAAGACCCCGACAGCGTCATCGCCAAGGCCATGCCCCATCTTTTTGAAGGGCAACTTTCCGATGCCGGAGAAAACCAAGGTTTGCAATTTTAGCCGAGCAGACTTCTGAACGCAGCGCTCCTAAATGCAATTTCCAGGCGCATCAAGCAAGCTCTTCTTTTCTATTTCTATTGTGAATTACTAACGGGGGCAATGCCCAAACTACGGGCCATGTAATCTTTGCCGTCGAAGACAGCGGAGACGCCGATTACGGAGCCGGGATGTAACTGGCGAATTGTGTCTTTGGAAATGCCATCAATGCGGATTTCATAGGTCTTGCCATCGTTATTGTTCCGTACGGCAAGAGTTTGGTTGGAGAGATCAAGAAATGTAACCGATCCAAAAAATGAGACAGAATAGCCTGGCCGCGCCAGTATGGTGACTTCTTGCACTACGCCGTGATTCTGTTGCGCCGGACCGAAGGTGAGGGAGACGAGCGATCCGGGTACCAAAACATTAGAAGCACGGACTGCGTTTCCTTCATGAATCGTTGTTTGCGGCGTGATTTGAAAGTCTAGCGTTTGAGCGGTCAGCTCATCGCGAAGTTTCAGGATGCTTCGCTTTTGATCGAAGGAGACGATTTGCCCAGTTCCATTGCCAGAGACGGGGCCATTCTGGATCCATATATTTTTGGCGAAAACAGTGGTCCCATTCAGCATGGTGTCCACGTAGATTCGTTGCCCTTGCTGGAGTTCGCGGTCTTTCACTTGCGTGCCGTCACGGTAGAACTTTGTGCGCACATCAAAAGCGATCTTGGTTTCATCGCCGCCGAAAACGCGTAGCGCCATCAGGTCGCGCACGCGATCAAGTTTGGTAACCGTGCCACCCATCAGGGAAACCTTGTTTTGAGACAAGGGCGGCAAGTCGAGCAGCGGATCGTAATTTTTGGAGTGCACAGGTTCCAAAGTTGCGGGTTTCGCGGGAGGCTGCTGTATGGGAGCTACGCTTGGCAAGTTTTGCGCGCTTGCCAGGGCGCTGAGCGCCAGCACCGCCGAAGAGAGTTTTAAGGTAAGGGCCATTTTCAATAGTTAAAGTGTTTAGATTCGTCGCTTTGGATGCTTATCGCAGGCAAGAGGTAGGCTGCCGGGCCTTAGATTCTCAGCGTGGAATCGTACAAACGCTAAGGTCTGAAGCGGCATCCAAGGTTTGACGCAAATAGCTGGGTGGGAGTGTGTATTTGGTTGCAAGCATGAACTCTAAATCCAATCTAAGTCGCGCGCTTTTCATCGGTCTGGTCTTGCTATCGTCGCAGGCCTGGGCCGGAGATCTTCACATCCGCCTGCCCCGCGGCAGCAAGGCAACGCCGGTGCAATCTTTGAATCAGCAGGGCGTCAAGGCGGTGAAAAAAGGGGACTTGGAGAATGCGGAAAAGCTTTTTTATCGCGCGTACCTGATTGATCCCGACAATCCGTACACACTGAATAACCTGGGTTACATTGCGGAACTAAAAGGAAATGCGGAACGGGCCGAGAAGTTTTATGAACTGGCTTCGCGTCAGGGGTCGGAGTCAGTGGTTGAAACAGCGAGTGTGGACAATGTGAAAGGGCGTTCACTGCGAGAGGTAACTGGCGATTATGCTACCCGTGATCTGCGTGTGAACCGTGGAAACATTCATGCCATGAGCCTGTTGGCAGAGGGCCGCACTGCAGAAGCGGATGAAATGCTGCGGCAGACGTTGACGCTGGACCCTAGAAATCCATTCACGCTCAACAATCTCGGCTACACGATGGAAGCCGAAGGAGATTTGGGTGGAGCTTTCCGCTTTTATAAGCAAGCCGGAGACACGCACTCTTCCGACAAAATTGTGGTTTCCGCCGATAAGCAATGGCGCGGCAAACCCATCAGCGAAGTTGCCGACAAAAATGCGCAAGCGGTGCGCGCGCGTATTGAGACTGAACAGTCGGTGGAAGCCCGCGTGGCGCGCTTGAATCTGCAAGGAGTTTCCGCTTTGAACCGCAATGATGTTTTCGCGGCGCGCGATTACTTTCAGCAGGCATACAAACTGGATCCGCACAATGCATTCGCGCTGAACAATATGGGATACGTTTCCGAAATGAACGGCGACGAAGAAACGGCGCAGGAGTTATATCGCGAGGCTGCGGCGTCGGACGGCGCGTCGGATGCGGTGACGCTGGCAACAGATCGTCGTATGCAGGGCATGAGACTGGGCGAAGTGGCCAGCGCCAACAGTCAAGATTCAGAGCACGATTTAAATGTCGCTCGAGAACAAAGGCAAAAAGCACAAACGGGTCCAATCGTCCTGAAGCGCCGAGACAATACACCCATTCCCGAACCTCAGCTAAAGCCGCGTCAGCAGGGCACATCGCAGGAACAGATGACGCCTCCGCCAGAGGGAACCTCGCTGCCTGATACTCCTCCGAATCAGTAGTTAGCCATGTTTAGTGCGGAAAATCTAAGCAACTTCCCTTCATTTCGTCAAAGCTGAGTCAACCTTTGGTACATGCCCTTCGCATAAACTACTGAAAACACTGATGTGTGAACTAGTCGCATAAGGTTTTTGTCTTATTGATTCCCCTCAGGTGATCTGGGTACTCTCCCTTAAAGGCTTTTGCCCTAATCGGAATTTGTTGCGACCCCTTGAATGGTCCGTTTTGGGCAAAAAAGAAAGCAAGCTCTGATTCGGCGTACCGCGATTCGCGTTGGGGTACGCATTCTTCTTCCACACGCGTTGTTCTCATGAGAGGACGGCGATGGCGTGGTTCTGTATGCAAGGAAAAACTAATTGCCGGTTGATGTGTGCGTGGGCACGCTGCAAACCCGTCACCGG
>JANWKU010000222.1 GCA_025451215.1 Terriglobales bacterium | reverse complement strand
TCGCATCCACCGATGGATCGGTTTCCAGGTAGTCGAGGCCGCGTCCCGCGCCCCATGCCCACGCGCGCAAAGCCCCCCAGTCTTCCGGCGTACGCGGCTGGCCCTTATTGACGAGGCCGATGATGCCGCGCGTGATTCCGGCGCCGTCGTCCGCTTGAACACTGGCAGGATCGAAGAGCACGAAGCCCCATCCGTCGGCGACCAACTGCCAGGTGTTGGGAAGACCGCCATCCGCATTGAGCTGCGGGAATTGAAACGGAGTGCCCTTTGCAGGTTCCCATGCGGGATGCTGCGCGAACACCTCTTTCAGCGATGGATCCTGTTGCTCGAGGACGGTCTTCCATGCCTCATTGATGCGCGCAAATTCTTCGTCGGATGGTTCATGAGGCGCGGGGAATCCGGCGCGACCAAACATCATGAGCACCGGCACCGGGCCTTTTGCGTTGGCGGGAGTCACGACCGTCATGTGAATGTTGACGTTGATTGACGGGTAAGAGGAGTTGTCCACGCGGCCGATGAGATCCTTGGCGATGACGGGAGTGAAGCCGATCATTTCGTGGTCTTCTGCTTTTACCGTCCAAGTCACCTTGGGCACGTTTGCCGGGACGCGGCCGTAAACGTATTTTTCGTACATGTCCACGATTTGCGGGCGGCGCTGGTCCCACCACATCTTGGCCGACGTCACCTTCTCGCTGTTGTTCATGGTGAGCGGGTCGGGCAGGTTGGGATAGGGGTTCGCCTTCAACTCATCGTAATTTGCATGGTTAGGCGCGTTCTCGTTTCCGCTGGGGCCGGGTCGCAGGGTCTTGATCCCCAACTGGCCCATCATGTTCTGGTGGTCCTCCTCAGCGGTGAAGTTCACCGGCGGGGCCAATGAGGAAGTTTGGGCCAGGGCGGTTATCGCAAGGCAAAGGAAAATTAATGAGGAAGAAATGAACGGGCGAGACACGCGTCCTCCGAGGAAGTGACGATTTACTTCGAGGGTAATACTAAATCGTTACGTGCGACACGTGTGCGAAAAAATCCCTCACAGCGTGGCCGTGAGGGAATGACATCTTCAAGGAACGCAGCTTCGCAAATGTGGGGTCGCTAGTGCGGTAGCATGGGCGAACAGCAGGGCTTCTCAACAGGCTTTGGTTCCATCAACTCCGCTCGGGTGAAATTTGGGTCGTATAGGTTTAGTTGCCATTTGCCGTCGCGGCCGATTTTTGGCTTCTCTTGTTTGGGTGCGTATTGCAGCAGGCCTCGCTTTACCAGCGTTTCATAGGCGGCATTGGCATTCGGCACGCCCAAGGCGAGGTGATTCATTACGCCGCGTGAGTGCGGGTCGTCGGGATTTTTCACGTGCTGCATGAATTCCAGCCAGTCGTGGCCTTCAGGAACGCGCATGTCGGTCCAATCTTCTTCGGTGTCGGTCATGCCGCCATGCCAGAATTCCTTGAAGCCGAGAATGTCGCGATAGAAGTGGTCTTCAGCGGCGCGATCTTTGACGATGAAGCCGACGTGAATAATGTGGTTGGATATCCGCGTGGCCGGCAAAAACTTGCCGAAGGCCTTTTCGTGCAGCGAGCCTGGCACGTATTGCATGAATTCAACATCGTGACCTTCGGGATCCATTACGTCAAAGCCCAAGTCATGGTCCAGTCGCGGGCCGAGCTTGTCGGGAACCTTGACGCCTTTACTGGCGAGATATTTGCGAAGCTGCTCGGCATCGGTGGTCTCAAAAGAAATATGAGAGAGTTGGTCATCCTGCGGATTTTTCAGGGTGGGGAAGACCTCGATGTATTGATGGTCGTTGACCTTGAAGTAGGTGAGCATCAAGCTGCCATCGGGATTGTTCAGGCTGAATGGCTCTTCAAACCCAAGGATGCCGGTATAAAACTTTCGAGATGCGGCCATGTCGCTGGTCTTAAGGCCAATGTGGGCCACGCCGACAATCGGCGGCCGCTTCACTTCATTCGTCATTGCTTTTTTGGACGATGCGGTTTTTGACATTGCGTCCGTTTGCGCGCCAACCGTTGTGGGAAGAACTGCAAGGAGAGCTACCAATAGAAAGAAAGAAATATTTGCAAACGGCTTTTGAGCACAGTTCATGGTTCTGAATACTGCGCGGATTCGCGTGCAGATGTCAAGGACAGATCATCATGTCTTCGTCACAACGGCGCGTCCCGGAGCCCAGCGACACGCCGAATTCCCTGCGTTAGGCAGCGGCCTTGTCTGTAAAGCGGATCAATACCTTGGTATAGCCTTCAACCCGCCGAATCGAATTTGTCGTAGGCATCGGGGGCTTGATCTATATGGATGGGATGGGAAACAATCTTGCCGGGATTGGCTTTTCCATTCACGATCAGGTCGCGCAAGTACTCGTTGTACTTTTTTACCGGCGTTTGCCCGCTGCCCATAGTGATGCCTTATCGAAGAAGTCAGCGACAGGAAAGGGGAAGACGCCCTTTTAGCTTGGGATGGTTGATACGGACATTTTCCGGGTGTCGCTATAGCTGAACGCCTTCATAGATTTCTCCTCATTTGAATCTACGCCGCCGGTTTTAGAAATTGCGATACCCACGATGCTGTATTTGAATTCAGAGTATTCGTGAAAGGCCGCAGAGATTGCGGGCGCAAATGCGAATGGGGGACGCACATTATGGGGCCGCCGGTGACTGAGAAGAGGTCGGGCCGTCGTAAGGTCCCTCCGTCTTCGCTGCGCTCAATGTCGGGATGACATGTTTTTTGGGTAGTAGGGCGGTTCGTTCAAACTGCACCACTATCCGAAGCGGGCTTCGCTACTCCGCTCGCCTCCACTCAGTTATAATCTTTTCTTCGCATGGATTTCGATCAGCTCGTCACCTTCATGGAAGTGGCCAAGCTTGGCAGCTTCTCACGCGCTGGACAAAAGGTCTTCCGCTCACAGTCAGCGGTAAGCGCGCAAATCCGCCAACTCGAACAGGAATACGGCGACCGTCTGCTGGATCGCTCGGGGAAGGACGTAACACTTACGCCTGCGGGACGCGTGTTGTTCGCGTATGCGGAGCGGCTGCTGCAGATGCGCGACGAGTCATTGCTGGCCGTGGCTGACCAGGGCAATAGTCCAAGGGGAACCTTGTCCATTGGCGCGAATGAAGCGACTTGCCTGTACGTGCTGCCCGACGTTTTCGCGATATATTGTAGCCTTTATCCCGGCGTGCAGATTTCCATTTACCGCAACTTCAGCTACAAAATTGTTGAGAAGCTGGAGAACGGCACGATTGATGTGGGAATCGTTACGCTCCCGATTAAGTCCAGCAGCCTGAAGACGCATCCGATTTTTCGCGATCAGCTTATGCTGATGGTGAGCCCGCAGAATCCATTGGCAAAGTACGAAGTGGTAACTGTCAGCGACATTGCCAAGCAGCCCGTGCTTTTGCCCAAGACCGGTTACAGCCGCCGCCTAATGGATAAGCTGTTTCGAGCTTATGCAGCGGAGTTGCAGATACGGATGGAGTTGCCCAGTGTCGGCATGATTAAGAGTTTCGTGGCTGCTGGGCTGGGAGTTTCACTTATCAGCGCGAGCTTCGCGCGCGATCAGGTGCTGGCGGGGCGCGTGAAATTGATTCCCATCAAGGGTCAGGAACTATGGCGCGAACTTGGCATCGCCTATCGGCGTGACCGGACTCATACGCGCGCCACGACGACCTTCATCAGCACGGTGAGGCAGTCGTCGGCGATCTCGAAATAGCTTGTGGCTGGATTGCAATCGGCTGCAAGAAGGTCGCGCTGCAGGATTCAAATATTGCGAATGATTTTCCATCGCGCTTGCCGATTCACTGCATAGAAATTTCCGATCTCACTCAAGCTTCGGGGATTGTTATTCTTTTTATAGGCCAATCACAGGCTTGGGAGTTTCCGTGGAGGTGAAAAATGAGCGATCTGGAACGCAGCCTGAACCAGGTATTGGAAGATCATCGGCATGAGAGCGGTTTACATGTGATCGGTGGGCAGCGGCGACTTCTGCAGCGCCTGACGGAATTCTTCGAGGAAGAGATTAACGAGAAAGAGCCGCAGCCGAAATGAGGAACCGAGCACGTCGCCAAAACTCACTGACATGAAACCATTAGTCAAGGATGTCATGAGTGAGGTATCCGACGTTTGCCTAGATGTTTCTATTGAATCAAAATCCCCGCGTACCCGACCACTCTGTGCCGATCGCCGGAGACGTCTCCTGAAGTCGCATATCTGACTAGCTGCGCGGCGCGCGCTCCCATTTTCTTGGTCGCAGCCAGCATTACCAGGGTGGGCCAGACTCCACACATGCTGATTTGTTCTTTCTTTACTGTATCGGCAAGGCCATGCGTGTTGAGGGCCAATATTTGTTTAATAGCGCTGTGGTCTTTGGCGCGCGTGATGGCATCATTTTCATAGTGGTTCATGTCGCTCGAAGCGATGATGAGAACCGGTTCGGGTTGAGCGGACACAACCTCGGCGATGGTTTCTCCAAGGGCAGTGAGAACGTCGAGCTGGGAGGTCCCGATGGTGATGGGGACGAAGGAACAGTCCGGCTGAAGCGTCTGCAAAAATGGAAGCTGCACCTCAATCGCGTGTTCGGCGCGATGAGCTTCCGCATCTTCCACGAGTAAAGGGAATCGTTTTAGGAGCGCGGCGACGAGGGGCGAATTAATTTTTAGCGTGCCTAGCGGCGTTTTCCATGCGCCTTGGCACATGATGGCAAGCGGCTGGCCCATGCCGGTATGGTTGGGGCCGAGAATCAGAAAATGTTTGGGAAGATCAAGGGCCGCGAACACCGCTCCGGCGACGCGTCCTGAGTACACATAGCCAGCGTGGGGGACGATGCAGCCGAGAGCAGGGATGCTTTTTGCGCTGAAACGTTCTCTACTCGAATCGTCTTGGGTTAGTTCTTCCTTATTGGGGGACAAGTAGGAATATACATCCCTGGTCAGAGTATTCGCATCCGCGGGGTAGAAGCGCCCGGCCACCGCGGGATTTCGCAGGATAGGGTTCATAAAGACGGAACAATGCTGAAAGCGATTAAATGCCCGGCGCTACGAGCTTCCATTCACCAGTGTCCGAAACAGGGTGGCGCTCTTTTCCAGTGACAACGCCTCAGCCCGAATGCCGGGATCTACTTTTGATTTCTCCATGGCTGCACGCAAAAGTTTTGTGTCGTAGTTTTCGCGGAGATTGTTCCACAAGGTTTTTCGTTTTTGCCCAAAGGATAGCCGTAGAAAGTCTATGAATGGAGCTTCGGGGACGCGCAAGTTATCCAACTTGGGTTCAATGGTAATACGAACCACGG
>JANWKU010000221.1 GCA_025451215.1 Terriglobales bacterium | reverse complement strand
GTGTACTTATCGTTCTTCAATTCTTTTGTCATGTTCTGCTTTCATCCAAATTGAGTCAGGATTTTTGTGGCGCACAGTGCCGTAGCAACGGCCTCATTGTATGAGTGATTGAGCCACTTCGCCATCATAAAACTTGCGAAGCAAATTCCTTTCAGTCACCGGGGGACCTGTTGCGCGCTCCACACGGAGCTGAGCGATGATTTGTTTACGCATGATTCGGTCAGAATGCGTTGGCTCGTTATGGTAAGAAATTGGTCGGGGCGGGTGGATTTGGGCCACTGACCTCCTGGTCCCAAACCAGATGTGGGCACTTGTTGAAGTCTATGGATTCTCGTTGATTCTAAGTGATTGATGTTGAACCGTCTGCCGCTTGCTCATTGAAGTCTTTTGAACTTTGTCGAAGACGGGTTTTCTAGAGACCGTTCGATCCTATTCGTTCATTGAAAATGCCGCTGTCAGCGCCTGTTCCTTCCATTTTTGCTCGTTCACGGCCCTCACGATGAGCCAAAGCTCCAGCGGTATTTCACCCAGCGCCGACGCAGCTGCGATGAAAGTAAACAGTTGCACTGCAACCGGCGGCACGATGTAGATGGTCCACGCCAAGCCGGCGACGGAGACCAGCACACCCAGAATGCGAGGAAGAAAAGTTGATTTGAAGATCAGAAAACCGATTAGAAGCAGCCACACTCCGAAAAAAATTGAAAAAACAAAGATCGCGTTGACACTCAGCTTGAGAAGCGTGAATGATAGGGCATTCAGTTGCTCCACTGAAAACCCGCTGAGTGAAGAGCCGTTCTGCAGGACGACTAGCGCGCCCAGATACAAGAGGCTGGCCAGTGCCTGGATCGAGCAGGCCACGATCATCACGCACGCGGCGCACTGCGAAACGCGTTTGCTCACCGGCCTCAGCAAGCTGCACAACAAGACAGCCCAAATAATGTGGAACAGTATGCCCGCGATGGACAATGCGAATCCCCACCAGAACAGCGCGGCGTGACTGAGAATATTTGCATTGGTTGCCGCCGCGTTACTCACCGCAAAAAGCTTTCCCGGAATAATCACTTCGCCGAAAGTGGCGGTGATTGCTGCCAGCAATTGGCAGATTCCCGCTTTCCTCGCCAGAGATCGCGGTGACGTTTCTGTCATCTTCAGTGAGATTGCAGACGCGCTCATGATTCCTTTCTGAGCCCACACTTCATGGCTGTGTTGTACGGCGCGTGGTGACTAAGTGTCGTAAATAATTCAATCCACTTTCACCCTTGAGCACAAGGAGCATCGGAAAATTTCGCGCCGCCGGATAGTTAACCAACGGGATTCCATCGGCAGAGACTAGAACCTGGCGGCTGTCCAAAATCGAGTTCAAGTAAATGGCAAACCTAAACAAAAGTATAGTGCCAAGCATCCACAGAGCAAGTCTGTCGCCTTGGTAGAAGTTGTCGACAGCGTCAGGAAAAAGTAATTTGAACAATCGTCCCGCTCCACGAAACTCTGTCACTTCTGAAATTCGCTGTCAGCAACGCAGTTCCATCGTACTTGCGTGACGCCGGGAGACCGAATCATCCGAGAATCCGGCCAGTAGCCGCGCCCGAGATTTTAGCTGGTTCGCGACGCCTCAGTGACTCGAAATGTCCTTATTCGTTTCGAGTATCGTCTTTATCAATTCCCGGGCCTTGACCTTGGTTGGCTTCTCATCGGAATCAAAGCTACCTTCTGTCAAGTCGTCCGATACGGAATGGCAGTAGCTGCATCGGACAACAAACGTTGTCGAGAACTGTTTCATCATGTTTACCAGATTCTTTTTTGTGATGTCTTTTGGAAGCACCTGAAGATTCACGAATTTGTCTGGAATTGGATTCGTTTGCGGACGAGGGACCGCGGGCGGATTCTGGGGCGGCGCAGAACTGGGTTGCTGTTGATGCAACCAGAAGGGAATCAAAGATCCAATCATCAGACAAAATGCCGCAACGGTATTTCGCATAGTTCCTCCTGATTTTCGGCCAAGCTACTGCTCACGAATCGGAATGCGGAATCATTGTTGTTGCCCGTTAACTTTATGTCTTATCTTGGTGCTTTCTCCGTGATCAGCAACTAAGCGGGTGCTGGCGTCGTCACGATGCCGACCCCACCCCCTTGGCTGACGGCCAAACTGCATTACGTCTGCGAATAACTAGAACAATTGAAGCCATGACAATCCATACGAGTTCAGCTATGACCTGGCGCGGCTCGCCAGTTCGCAGGTTGGTAGCGATCCCTCCAATCATGATGGCGATGACCAGAGTTGCCCCGTACGCCGCCAGCCGCGGTACGACAATAAGGATCGCGGCAAATGTCTCCATAATTCCAATCAGGATACGGAACCAAACTGGATAACCCCAATGGGCGAAGGCCTTTGTCCAAATACTGTCGTTGAAGAATTTTAGTCCCCCCTGGATGGCAAATATTGCTGCCACCAGCAACGTAACCAGCCAGAGCGCCGTCATGCCGAGTATCCTTACAAACTTGCTTGTGGAGGCCATGCGTTCCTCATTGATCGGAATGCCGTGATCACGCGCAAAGATATGGAAATGCATGGATTCGATAAAGGCGATTGTGACAGAACGGCCCAGGAATGGGGCAGGACGGACGGGGAAGTACAGGAATTGAGCCGAATCAAAAACTTTGTTTGAGAACTTTTTCTATCTCTTTTCGATATGAACGAGAAAGTGTCAGTCGCTTGCCGTCACGCAAATACACGATGTAATCTCCGTGAAAATAAGGCCGCAATTCCTTAATCCGTTCGATGTTCACAATGGTAGAGCGGTGAATCCGAATAAAGCGACTTGCATCCAGATCTTTTGCCAAGTCCGAAAGTGTCCGCCGTAGGAGGTGTGCAGATGGCCCTACCTGCACGCGAATATAATTTCCTTCAGCCTGAATCCAATCAATCTCTCGCGTGTCCAGAAACTGGATTTTACCTTCGGACCTGATCACCAATCGGGTTAGCCCCCGGGCATCTTCCTGACGGCGCACCAGTTGATCGAGGACTTGGGCATCGAGAACCTGTTTTGTCTGGACCATGTTATTGCGCACCCGGTCCAGAACCGCATGGAAGCGGTTTTGGCTAATCGGCTTAAGCAGATAATCGAGCGCATGCGCTTCAAATGCGCGTACTGCGTATTGGTCGTAAGCCGTGGTAAAAATAGTCAAGGGCATGCATTCCACGCCAACCGCCGTGATCACATCAAAGCCGCTCGTCCGCGGCATTTGTACGTCGAGGAAGACAATATCAATCGACAGATTTTGTATTGCGGCGATCGCTTCCTTTCCATTCTCACATTCGGAGACAATTTCAAAATCATTCTCGGTGCTCAAGAAGCGCCGGAGCCTCTTGCGGGCCAGGGGTTCGTCATCGACAATGAGTGATCGGAACAATTTATTTCGCCTTCAATGGAAGTGATTCTTCCCAATCGTGGAAGCGCAACGGGAGTTCCATCGTCACATGCGCACCGCCTTCAGGTCCATTCGCGAGGTGAAGTTTGGAGCTTGCGCCGTAGCTATGCAACAGTCGCATGCGCGTATTCTGCAGACCCAGGCCCTCCTTCATTGTATTAAAGGGCAGTCCGGGCCCGCTATCGCGGACCTCAATCTGCAATTTTCCATTCTGCGCAAATACACTTACAACAACGTGTCCCGGCGACGGCGACGGCGCGATTCCGTGAAGGATCGCATTTTCTACCAACGGCTGGAGAATCAGATAAGGCACCCAGCATGACAGCAAATCGGGTGGGGCGGAAATCTGGAATGCAAGTCTGTCTTGGAAGCGCATGCGTTGGATCTCAAGATAACGCCTTAAGAACTCAATTTCATCGCCCAGCCTCACCTCGCGCTTCTCGGCATGTTCCAACGATGAGCGCAACATATCTGATAAATGTCCGAGCATTGCATCGGCCTGTTCCACGTCCTCATGCATAAGTTCAGAAATTCCATTGAGCGTGTTGAAAAGGAAATGCGGATGGAGTTGTGCTCGAAGCAAATCCAATTTCGCACTTGCAAGCTCCGCCTCCAGGTGCGAGGCGGCAAGCTCTCGCTCGCGGTTTCGGCGATAGTAACCGACAAAATGCGCGACACCGAGCAGGGCCCAGTACGTAAGCAAATTCACATGGAGTTCAATGGGGGAGAGTGCGCGCTGGGGTACAGGGTGAATGTAAGTGATGAAAAAATTAAATAACATCTGTTCTATGACTGCGAAAGCAATCGAACCTGCGGCATGAATGAGCGTATTCTTGAACCACGTGCCGCTAGCGATGCGAAAGCGACGCGCCATCCAGAAAATCGCCGGTGCGAGCAAGGCCCGAAGATACCAAACGACTAAAGCTACAAAGAATGCCTGAGACCAGGTGAGCGGTCGTTCGCTGTACCATGCGCCTATGTAGGTTTGAGTTGCAAAAAAGACACCCACGAGCGTCCACGCGCCGAAATAAGTGAGCCCGAAGGTCAATCTCCGCATAAGGGGGCAAGTCTACCTGAGTCGGGTTCAGGAAGTGACTCCATTTGATTTTGAAATCACTCTCCTTGGGCGCGTGCCACACCCCGTTTATTAGTTTGAGTCGTTGGACCGAAACGGTTCGGAGCAAGCTGGACGGATGATCCGCCCACAATTCTATCCACAGTTATGTGAACGAAAAACCAGGAGCGCTACACACGTTATTGAAAATAATGGTCGGGGCGAGTCGATTTGAACCACCGACCTCCTGGTCCCGAACCAGGCGCCAGCACTTGTTGAAGTCTATGGATTCTTGTTGATTCTAAGTGATTGCTGTTGAAACGTTTGCGGCCTGCTTGTTGAAGCCTGTTGAACTTTGTTGAAGTTGGAGGCTTTCTCAGCTACAAAATTATCTACACTCCGGAAGAGCAACAACTCTCGGAATTCGTCGATACTTAATATTGACCGGATGCTCTTTCCGGCAGATTCGTATGCACTTTCCTGCGGAATAATGGGAGCAGGTCACGACGGCCCCGCGAATCGTAGGTGAAGGTCGCGGCGGCAATAGACAACCGAATTCGATTTGAGAAAAAGCGAAGGCGAGAACCGCACCCTTGGGCTTCGTCCAGTCAAAGAGTGCGGCATCCAAGAGCAACGGCAAATCAAGAACATCTCTTAGGATGTGCCACCCGCCAGGAAAAAGCCCGCACAAGGCGCAAAGTTGTGCGTCTTTGGCCCAACTATTCCCGAAGTAATGGCGGGCCAACGAGCTTCATGCCATGTCTTTCGAACCGACCCGGATCATCGACCTTTGTATCCGGCTTGCTCGCTTCCTCGAAGAAACTCTCAATGCGCGCCGCTGGCGTGAAAGCGAATAGCATCCGCCCTGGCTGCAGACCGAGGTATGCCCAGACGTGCGGAACGTTTCTCGGAGCTAGAACCGAATCGCCAGGTTTCAGTCGCAACTTCGTGTTCCCTACCTCCATCAATACATCGTCACTACCTTCTACGAAGTAAAACCATTCCTCCTGCTCATAGTGCACGTGTCGGGGAGGCCCGCCGCGTAGCATGTTGCGATTCTCCATGATGAATACTGCACCTTTGGTTTCGGGGGTGAGAACCTTGAAATCCAGATGGGAATTGGCCCTCGCGGCCTTGTGAGGCTGACCGGTGCGGTCAGCACCAGCTTTGACGAGGTGAACAGTGCTCTCTTGTTTGTTCTCGAGCGCAGCATAGGGAGCAACAGAAAAGGCTGCGAATACTCTCAGCAACGAACGACGATCCAGTTCATTCATAGAGTCAGTTCCTCTTGACGAAACGTTGCCATGCTAACCAATAAGAAGCGGTCAATTGGTGAAAAATCCCAATTACACTCACAATGGCGCATTCTAGCCAATTCGTGTGTTGTCGGCAATCCGGAAACAATCGGGGACTTCTGCAGACAACAACGTAGACCCTCTTGTAAGTCTCCGCTGGCGATGTAATGTTCTAACTCTCTCAAAAGAACTGTTCGGATTTATTGCGCAGCAACGATGACACCCTGGTGCGTTACCAGGGGTTCGCTGTGCCGCGCCACTACTCAGATGTAAGTTGTTGGAAAGAAATGGTCGGGGCGAAAGGATTTGCCTGCCATGAGCTTGCCGAAGGGAACCTTCGACCTCCTGGTCCCGAACCAGATGCCAGCACTTGTTGAAATCTATGGATTCTTGTTGATTCTAAGTGATTCTTGTTGAAACGTTTGCGGCCTGCTTGTTGAAAGCTGTTGAACTTTGTTGAAGTTGGAGGCTTTCGCAGCTACAAAATTATCTACAGTCGAAGATGAGCCCATATTCATCCCACTTTGAATTATGGCCAGGGACACTTATAATGAGCCGATCGTTGCGCAGATGGAAAGTCAAATCCCTCCAACCCCCGCTCTGCAGCAGACCTCAATCGGCACCGGGAATTCACCTAAGCGTTCATCACTCAAAAATGTCTTCATCGGCTTGAGTGGATTGCGGTCAGGATGGAGAGTGCTGCTGTTTTATTCTCTGCTTGCTTCCCTTATCTCCATTTTGGTAGTAGCGATTCGGGCGATCCGCGCAGTGCTAAGTTTGCCGCATAACGCCGCGAACGCCTTAACCCCTGGTCGGGCGTTATTTAATGAAAGCGTCTTTTTATTTGGAGTGCTTTTTGCTAGCGCCATCTTTGCGCGATTCGAGAGACGCAGTTTCGCTGATTACGGACTCCCCCTTCGAGGCGCGTTCGGCGCCCGATTCCTGGAAGGAATACTCTGGGGTTTGGCTCTAATGACCGGTGTGCTGGCTGTGCTTAGGGCGACCGGCAACTTCTATTTTGGTTCGCTTGGCATTACGCCGGAAAAGATTCCGGCATTCGCGGTACTCTGGGCATTGCTTTTCGTAATGGTGGGCGTGACCGAGGGGTTCGCCTTTAGCGGATACGCTCTTTTTGCGCTGACGCGCGGGCTCGGCTTCTGGCCAGCAGCGGCCATTTTGGCTTTCCTCTTTGGGGGCCTTCACCTTGCCGTCAATGCTGGAGAGAACTGGTTGGGCTCGGTGAATCTTGTCATAGCGGGGCTTCTGCTGGCTTTCACGCTACGACGTACAGGCAATTTGTGGTTTGCCATTGGCGTGCACGCCGCGTGGGATTGGGCTCAGAGCTTCTTGTACGGAGTCGCCGACAGCGGCGTGACTGTCGTCGGGCACTTACTGAGCCCATCGTTCCAAGGCTCCAAATGGATGACTGGTGGAACTGCGGGACCGGAGGGCAGCGTCGTGACACTGCTCGGATATGCATTTGTGTTCGCGTTAATCAATTTTCGATTTCCTGAAGCACGCTATAAAGCCGGGCAGTAAGAGCGCTGCTGATGGCAGTGGACGTTCATCATGTCGTCGCCTCTCGCGGGGGTGGCTCATCCTTTGTCCGCCTCGGGAGGACAAAAGGTGGAGCTTTTGACTTTGTTTTTGATTTCGCAATCCCGCGATGTTGTCAAATTGCCGCGATGAGGACCGAGAGATTGGGTGAAAAAGATATCTCGTCTACAAAATCACTTACAGCGTTGTAGTCAAAACGCCAGATGGTTGAGATGAATTATTGAAGAACATGGTCGGGGCGAGTGGGTTTGAACCACCGACCTCCTGGTCCCGAACCAGGCGCCGACACTTGTTGAAATCTATGGATTCTTGTTGATTCTAAGTGATTGCTGTTGAATGTTTTGGGGCCTACTTGTTGAAGTCTGTTGAACTTTGTTGAAGTTGCAGGCTTTCTCGTCTACAAAATTATCTACAGTCGGGAAAATGGCATACTCGCAGCCGCTTTGCATTTTGGCGAGGGACAACCGAATTCATTTTCGTCGCTGGCATTCCACGCCGACGCGCCACTTTACATCCCAGGTGTCAAGACTAGGAATCCAGCAGCGCCCGTAACTTGTGAGCATATCTGCGACTCGACGTGACCACCGTTCCTTCTGCCAGTATGATGTCGTATACCCCATCAAACATCGGACGAATCTCGCTGATGCGGGCACTGTTCACGATGGCTGATTTCCGCACTCGGATGAAGTGGTGTGGCGCCAGCTTTTCTTCCAGGTGTGCCAGGGTTTCCCGCAACAGGTGACTGTCGCTGGCGGTGTGTATGCAGGCATAGTTTCCCGTGGCTTCGATCCACAAACCGTGGGAAACGGGAACAACGAAAATCCG
>JANWKU010000220.1 GCA_025451215.1 Terriglobales bacterium | reverse complement strand
TCGCAGGGCGTTTCACTGCGCGGCCTGGGAGCAAGCGGCCCAAGCCGGGCATTGGTGCTTGAAGATGGCATCCCGCTAGGCGACCCCTTTGGGGGCTGGATTTATTGGGGCCGGATTCCCAAGGCAGAAGTTGCCAGCGTAGAAGTTTTTCGCGGAGGCAGTTCGGACCTTTACGGCAGCAACGCGCTCGGTGGGGTCATGCAATTCATTTCGCACCAACCCGAAGCTCCGGCTGTGTCGCTAGAGACCTCATACGGGAACGAACGCACACCGGACCTTTCCTTTTGGACCGGCACCGCCAAAGGGCCATGGGACTTTCAGGTGGCAACCGATTTATTCCACACCGATGGCTATGTCGTTGTCCCTTCTTCTATTCAAGGCAGCGTGGATGTCCCCGCAAATACCGAGCATGCCACCGTGGACGCAACCATAGGCCACAAGCTTGGCGGCACAGGGCGAATCTTTGGCCGCGCCGGTTATTTCAACGAAGCCCGCGAAAACGGAACGGTCGTGCAAACCAACGACACGCATCTTGTCACCGGCGCCTTGGGACTGGACGAAAGCTGGGACAACGATTCGCTCAGCCTTCGCGCTTATGGCGACGCGCAATCCTACAACCAGAGTTTTTCTTCCATCGCAGCCGACCGAAACAGCGAGTCGCTGACCGATCTCCAGCATGTCCCTGCTCAGCAATTGGGCATGAGCGCGCAATGGAGCCACGTGCTTGGAAAAATGCAGACGTTGATCTTCGGCGCGGACGGCTCAGAGGCGATGGGCGCGAGTGATGAACAGATATTTTCCTCGGGAACGCATACGGCGAACTCGACGGCCGGCGGCCGTCAGCGCACGATCGGCTGGTTCGCCGAAGATATTTTCCGATTCCGCAATAAGTGGACGGTGATTCTTGGCGGAAGGTTCGACGATTGGAGCAACTTCGACGCCAGCACGTCACGAATTCCAACTTCCAGCGCCACCTCTCCAACGGGTACGATTTTTGCCGACCGCAGCAACACCGCTTTCAATCCCCGGTTGTCTGTTTTGCGGTCGCTGGGCAATAATTTTTCCGTCACCGCTTCCATGTATCGCTCGTTTCGCGCACCCACGTTGAATGAGCTGTACCGCGGCTTCCGGCTGGGCAGTGTATTAACCAACAGCAATGCGAACCTAATTGCCGAACGATTGACTGGCGGCGAGGCAGGTCTCAATGCATTCGCCCTGAACCGCAAACTGAATTTACGCAGCACATTTTTCTGGAGCGATATTGTAGACCCGATTGAGAACGTCACACTCTCAACCACTCCATCGCTCATTACTCGCCAGCGCCAGAACCTCGGCCGCACACGGTCACGTGGGGCGGAACTGGAAGGAGAATTCCACCTCAGCAGTCACGTGGATTTTTCCGCAGGCTATGCCTTCACCGATGCCACCGTCGTCAACTTCCCCGGCGGAGCGCTACAAGGTCTGCGCATCCCACAGGTGCCGCGCAATCAACTTACCTTTGAAGCCCGTTATTGGAATCCCGAAAAGCTTATGCTCAGCGTGCAAGGCCGCTTTGTAGGGTCGCAATTTGATGATGACCAGAACCAATTCCCTCTCGACCAATTCTTCTCGCTTGACCTGATCGCAGCGCATTCGCTCCCGCACAACATGGATGTCTTTACCGCCATTGAAAATCTGACCGACCAGCGCTATCAGGTGGCGAAAACGCCAACCTTGAACCTCGGTCCTCCGATCCTTTATCGAATAGGACTGCGTTGGAATTCCTCTGGTCATAAATAGAATATTTCTTAAAGACACGATTCTGCGCGGACGCTAAGATGTGAGCTTGCGCATATAATCTCTGGCACTTTCATGAATCCTTCTCCCGTGAATTCAGCCGCAAAGCCCGACATCGTCGTTGATATGTCCGACCATGACATGTACGGCAATCCATCGCGTGAACGATTGTCGTCGCTGGATATTTTTCGCGGCGTGACTATCGCGGGCATGATCCTCGTCAACGATCCCGGCGATTGGAGTTCCATTTATTCTCCCCTGCGGCACTCCGAGTGGAACGGCTGGACCCCCACCGACCTGGTGTTTCCCTTTTTTCTTTTTATCGTCGGGGTTTCCCTGGTGTTCTCGTTTTCCGCCAGGCGAAACCGGGGCAAATCACGCTCGGCGCTCATGGCGCACATTTTGCGGCGTGGCGTCCTCTTGTTTGCGCTGGGCGTCTTCATCAACGGCTTCCCCAACCATTACAACCCGGCCACTCTGCGCATTGAAGGCGTGCTGCAACGGATCGCCCTCTGCTACGTCATCGCGTCCATGCTTTATTTGTTTTGCGGCCCGAAAGCGCGCTGGGCCGCCGTATTTACCTGCCTCGCCGGATACTGGGTCCTTTTGCGCTATGTTCCGGTCCCCGGATTTGGCATCCCTACCCACGGATTTCCTTTCCTCGACCCCAACCGCAACCTCACCGCATGGCTGGACCGCAAATTGTTAATGGGGCATCTTTACAACCACACCAACGATCCGGAGGGCGCGCTCAGCACAATTCCTGCCATTGCTTCCACGTTGCTGGGTATTTTTACCGGCGAATGGTTACGCTCCAACCGAACGCATAGCCAGAAAATTCTCAGGATGGTGTTTTACGGGATCGCTTGCTTCGTGATCGGTGAAATTTGGAGCATCTGGTTCCCCATCAATAAAAATCTCTGGACCAGCTCATTCGTTCTACTGACCGGAGGACTGGCCATGATTGGTCTGGCCCTCTGCTACTGGATATTCGACGCCCACAAAATCCGCATGCGGCTAGCGGACTTCTTTCTAGTATTCGGCGTGAATGCCATCGCGGCCTACGTTCTTTCCGAGCTTTTAGCCGCGCTCATCACAACGGTTTCCTTCCACTCCGCAAAATATGGCGTGATCACGCTACAGGGATGGACCTATCGCGTACTATTCGCGCCGGCCGCCAGTCCGGTAAACGCTTCTCTTCTTTATGCAGTCGTGTATGTGCTGATCTGCTGGATACCAATGTGGATTCTGTATCGCAAGCGAATCCTACTGAAAATCTGAGCACTTCTACTCCGCCATCAAATGGCAGGAGTGTGTTTTCACAATCAGCCAAACGTCGCCGCCCGGCCGCAATCCCAGTGAATCGCGCGCAGCCAAAGTGAGATGGACCGCCAGGCGGATTCCTATATCCACGGTAGCCGTCAGAATTACATCTTGCTGGGTCATCGCAATCAACTTCCCCGGCAGGATATTTTGCGCACTGATCCCGGATGGCTTCGCCGTCGCCAGCAAAATATCTCCCGCGCTGATCCCTACGCGCAGCTTTGCACCAGCCTCCGCGTGGACGAGCGGCGTTTCGATGTCCACACTGGGCTGGTTCACGTTGGTCTCGCCCATGCGGCAAGTCATGGTGCCGCGAGCTTCGTTGATTGCAATCACCGTGGCGTCAAAAATATTTTCAAAGCCCGCCAACTGCGCGATCTTTTCCCGGCGCGGCACCGTCATGACATCATAGGGCGTTCCCTGCGCAATCTTGCGCCCCTCGTCCAGCACCACAACTTGCTCGCCCAGGGCAAGAACTTCGTCGCGATTGTGAGTTACATACAACACAGGAATTTTGCGCGCGGCGTTCCACGCCCGCAGATCGTCCATGATCGCCGATTTCGTAGGCACATCCAGCGCAGTCAGCGGCTCATCGAGAAGAAGAATGCACGGATCAACCGCCAAAGCCCGCGCCAATGCTACTCGCTGGCGCTCGCCGCCAGAAATCTGCGAAGGCTTATGGCGCAGCAACTTTGTGATGCGAAAAGATTCCGCAATCGCATGCGCTGCCCGTTCACGTTCCTTGCCCCGCATATTTAGAATGCCATACTGAATGTTCTCCAACACATTCAGATGCGGGAACAATGCGAGGTCCTGAAACACATAGCCTATCCGTCGCTTATGCGAAGGCAAACTGATTTTTTCTTCTGAATCGAAAATGGTCCTGTCAGCAAAAGCGATTCTGCCTTCGTCAGGCGTGATCAGGCCGGCAATACATTCGAGCAGCGTGCTCTTCCCCGCTCCCGACGCGCCAAAAAGAATTGTGATTCCCGGCTGAATAGAAAATGAAACGTTCAGTTCGAAACTGCGTTCGCCGGACGATAACCGTTTGCGCACTCGGCTATCAAAGACCGCGTGAGTGAGTCCTGTCGGAGACAACTCTTCTGACATCATTTCCACGGCCATACCGCCCCGCTGTTTCGATTTATCCCATAGACAAATGAGAGCAGCACAAAAGAAATGATAAGCAGCACAAGCGCGATATGGTTCGCGGCCGCGTAGTTGAACGCTTCCACCTGATCGTAGATTTCAATGGAAACCGTGCGCGTAACACCGGAAATGTTCCCTCCGATCATCAGCACCACCCCAAATTCCCCCAGGGTGTGCGCGAAGCTCAGCACAAATCCAGTGACCAGTCCCGGAACGGAGAGCGGAATAATGACACGGCGGAAGGTAGTAAACTTTGACGCCCCCAAAGTGGAGGAGGCCGCAAGCAGCCGCCGGTCCACTGTTTGGAAAGATGCAACGAAAGGCTGCACCGCAAACGGCAGGCTATAAATCACCGAACCGATCACCAGCCCCCAAAAAGTAAACGCCAGCGTATGTCCAGTCATCTGCTGCCACCAGCGCCCAACAGGACTGCGCGGGCCGAGTGCTACAAGAAGATAAAAGCCGAGCACAGTCGGCGGCAGCACAATCGGTAACGCAACTATCGATTCCACCAGAAACTTCCATCGCCACCGCGAATAGGCAACCCAATAGGCAATCGGCAGCCCTGCAATCAGCAGAATTGCCGACACCAGCGTCGCCAGCCGGATTGTGAGAAAGAAAGCCTGCCAGTCCATCCGCAATCCTTCAACAGCGTCATTCCCGCATTTCAGGTAGTCAGTATAGGGGATGTAAGAATTCCAGCGAAATTCCACCAATCGTCATGTTCATTGGTCACAGCGGAGAATTGCGCGATTCATTAGCGTTTTACTGAGGATTTTTATGGAAACCCAACTCGCTCTGAAAATCATGCGCGCGCTGGCGAGCGGTGTACATCCTCATACTGGAGCTGCATTGCCTAGCGATTCTTTATACCGGCAGCCGGAAATTATAAAAGCCCTGAATCGCGCGCTGGGCGCCTTGACTCAGGCCGAAGAGAAGGAGCGCCAGCGTCCGGCAAATTCCGGAAGATATTGGTCGCGCGAAGAAGATACCAAAATTTGCGAAGAGCTCCGCAATGGTTTGGATTTTCGCCTGATCGCGAAATCTCACCAGCGCAGTGTGGGTTCCATCGTGGCGCGGCTGGTGAAACTCGGCAAAATCCATGCCAAACCCGGTTCGCAGGCTGCCTGAATTTCGAAGAAATCCACAGATTTTGTTTGTTCACTTGCACTTTCGGCAATTTCCGTCCTATGGAATCCTCGATCACTCGCACTGTGTTTCGTTTCGAGGATTATGCGTATTGATCTTCATCAACAGGGCCAACGAGCATCTCTACAGACTCGAAGGTATCTCGCGAACTTTTCTGCCGCGGCGTTGCGCCTGACGATTACGTGCGCAATCTTCACGCTTACTTTTCCAGCCCATGCGCAATTATCGGACACAAATATTAACGAAAAAAACGCCGCAATAAGCGAACACCTGCATGTTCTTCAACGCGAACAATGGTTCGCGCAGGGACGCAAAGTGCCTGGGGAAAACTCGGCATTGCTCCGGTTGCAATCGCAACAGCGAGCTTTTCAAATGCGAGCCGCAGGGCTTGCCGCCGCGCGCGGCACGGCTGGCCTTCTGCCAAACGCCGCGACCAGCCCGGGCGCCACTTGGACTCCCTTGGGGCCATCGCCATTAGCTTCGGACGCAAGCGGCGCCGGCGTGGAAGACTACGGCGCAGTATCAGGCCGTGCAACCGCCATCGCCATTGATTCCGCCGATTCAGGCGGTAATACGGTGTACATCGGCGGCGCTTACGGAGGCGTCTGGAAATCCCTGAACGCCGCCAATCCTGACCCCTCGCAAGTGCAGTGGACTTCGCTCACCGACGACCTGCACGACGCACTCACAACTGGATGCTCCGGCGGCCAGGCAGCGCCTCCGTTCCCGCCGACCTTAGCGATTGGTGCACTCGCCATACAACCGGGAAATGCAGACGTGACTAAGAGCGTGATTCTCGCCGGCACTGGCGAGCCAGACAATTCCATTGACTCCTATTACGGCGTGGGCATTCTACGCTTTACCAATGGAGGCTCCGCATGGTGTCTCATCTCACAAGCCGCCACCGGCCAATCATTCGCCGGACTGGGATTTAGCAAGATCGCCTTCAGCACCAGTAACCCCAACTTGGTGGTCGCAGCGGCAGCCGCTACTTCGCAAGGCCTGATTGAAGGGTTGGAAGATCCTACAACCGTGGCCCGGGGAATCTACTATTCGGCGGACTCCGGACAGACTTGGAATTACGCGACCATCCTGGATGGAAGCACGACCATCGCACCGGAATCAGTTACAACGGTTGTCTACAATGCCGCCGCTGGAGAGTTTTTTGCCGCCGTCCGCAACCACGGCTTCTACCTTTCCACCAATGGATCGGTTTGGAACCGGTTGCCCTCCCAGCCGGGCGTTGGTCTGACCACAGTCAACTGTCCCGCCACTCCCACATCAGGCGGGTGTCCACTCTACCGCGCTGAACTTACCATGGTACCCGGCCGTAACGAAATGTACGCGTGGTTCATCTCTCTGGATTCATCAGGCGACGAAGCAGATGAAGGCATTTGGGAAACTTCTGACGGCGGAAGTCATTGGATTTCTCTCGATACAACCGGCATCGCGGACTGCGGCGATCTTCTTGGTTGCGGAATGGGAGACGGTTCCTACAACCTTACGCTCTCCGCCGTCCCTGACGGCCAAACCGCCACCGATCTTTATGCAGGCTCGGTCAATCTCTACAAATGCCGAATTACATCACTGCAACAAAGCACGATCAGTTGCGGCGGCTCCGGAAATCAATTTTTGAATTTAACGCATGCCTTCGGCTGCCCTCCCGATCTCGCCTCCATTGCCCACGTCCATCCCTATCAGCATGCCATCGCCTTCCCGTTCCCGCTACCCGGCGGCAACTCGCTTTTATACTTCGCGAATGACGGCGGAATTTACCGCGCTCTCGACGGGTTTAGCGGTCTTTCAAGCGGTAGTTGCGGAGACACCAATCAATTCGATGATCTTAATCAGACCCTGGGATCCATGACCCAGTTTGTCTCCTTCTCCCAGCACCCCACTGACTTAAACACCCTGCTGGGCGGCGCGGATGCCAACGGATCACCGGCAACTGCCACAGCAGAAAGCTCCCCCGCATGGCTGAATGTCCACTCCGGCGATGGCGGATATTCCGCCATCAACCCCGCGAATCCTCTGGAATGGTTCACAGAAAATACCGATGTAAGCATCCAACGTTGCACCGAAGGAATCGCTTGCCATGCGTCAGATTTTGTTCCCGTGGTAGAACCCGCCACCCTTGGCGGAGATCACGGAGCTTTTTACACACCTTACATTCTCGATCCGCAAACTACCTCCAGCCAGTTGATCGTTGGCACCTGCCGCGTGTGGCGAGGCGCGGGAGCGGGCGGCACATTCACGTCCCTCAGCAACAGCTTCGAAACTGGCGCGGGCGGCTGCACGGGCAGCGAGGTAAACATGGTGCGTTCACTCGCGGCCGGCGGCCCTCCCGACCAAAACGGCTTTTCGAACGTCATCTACGCCGGGACCAACGGTAACGGCCCACTGCAAACTTCCGGCGCGCTCGGTGGACGTATTTGGCTAACAACAAATGCAAGCGGCGGCCCGTCCACATGGGTGGATGTCACCGACGGGATCAATCCCGATGAATATCCGGTGGCGAGCATTGCCATTGATCCATCCGACACCACTGGCGATACCGCATACGCCGCAATCATGGGATTCCATACCCCACACGTATGGAAGACCACGACCGCCGGCACATCCTGGACAGACTTCTCGGGCAGCGGTGGCTCCGCACTTCCCGATTCGCCCGCAAATGCCTTGGCGATTGACCTGCAGGGCTCCACATTGTATGTGGGAACCGATGTGGGCGTTTTCTCCACTTCCCTGGCCAGTCCTTCGTGGACGGAAGTTGGCCCCACCAGCAGCACCGGATTTTTGCCCAACGTAGCCGTCACCGCGCTTCGCATTTACGCCTCGGCTGGCGTCAAGCGCCTGCGGGCTTCCACCTACGGCCGCGGCATTTGGGAAATCAGCCTGATCTCCGCACCTGAGTTTGCTCTGAGCGCTTCGTCCCCGACGCAAACCGTGTTTCCCGGACAATCCGCCACATTCGCAGGAACAGCCTCCGCATTCAATGGCTATAGCAGTCCCGTTACACTTGCCTGCATTGCCGGAGGAACCCCGCCGCCTCAAACCTGCACTGTTAACCCAACGTCCATCACACCGACTGGTTCCGGCGCGAACTTCACAGTGACAGCTAGCGATGTTATTGGCGATTACTCATTCAAAATCCACGGCTCAGGAAGCGATGCGCAAGCCACCACGCACGATGCTCCGCTCGTCCTCCACGTGGTGGACTTTGGTCTGACGGCGCCAAGCCCTTCCAGCGTCAGCGTTCCCCGAGGCACTACATCACAAGTCATTAGCTTCCAGGCCACAGGTCTTGGCTCATTTAGCGGCACCGTGAACCTGGCCTGTTCGGGATTACCCGCTGGAGCAACCTGTTCCTTCGCGCCCTCCAGCGCAGTGAATCCCACGGCAACCGCTCCGGTCACGATTGGGCTAACGGTAAACATTCCCGCGTCGTCTCCGATTGCCGCGTCCGCCGTTACCGTTAGTGCGACCAGCAGCGGCGCTCCTGCGGCCAAAATACAGACTTTCACACTAAGCGTCGTCGCGAATCCCGACTTTATTCTCGCCGCTAACACCACATTCCCCAACGTGAAATCCGGAGGAAGCGCGAACGGCGCGATCAGCGTCACGTCACAAGACGGATTTACGGGCGTCGTATCCCTCTCATGCCTGGTCATCGGAGGAAGCGGCAGTTGCACCGCCTCTCCCAACACCCTTAACGCGTATCCTGCGAACCCAACCATTTCGCTGACCGCCACAGGCATTGCAGGCGGAAGCGCATCTTTCACCGTAACAGGAACCTCCAGCGCAACCACCCATAAGCTGACGATACCGTTCAATGTTTCAGATTTTCAGCTCGCGGCCACAGCCGCATCCGCGCCCGCGGGGCAGACTGCGACTTCGACAGTTACTATTACGCCAATGAACTCCTACACCGGAACCGTCTCGCTCGCGTGCGATACCACATCAGTTTCGGGCGCAAGCTGCTCGTTTAACCCAGCGTCTCCGGTCAGCGTTGGAGCAGGCCCCGTGCAAGTTACCGCCAGTGTCAGCATCCCCGCAAGTTCCAGCAACAATACGTATTCCATCCCGTTGAGCGCAAAGGATGCGACTGGCGCGCCGCAACACGCGACAAATATTTCCCTTACCGTCGGGTCAGACTTCCAGATCGTCTCATTAACGCCGTCGCTCACCGTTCAGGCAGGGCAACCGGCGCAATTCTCCTTTAATGTGCAGCCAGTGAATGGAACATTTAATGGCTCCGTCTCGTTTTCCTGCACGGGCGCACCTCAGTCGAGCTCGTGCTCCTTCTCGCCGACTGCGACGACGCCCCCGCTTAACGCCACTGATACCGTCCTGATGAACGTCACCACGACCGCGCCAACTGCATTCCTGAACCGGCCTTTCGGACATGCATCATTCATTTACGCCTTTATGCTCCCGCTCACCGGATTCGTTTTCTGCTGCAACACCGGCGGGGATGCAGCCCGCAAGCGCCGCTGGAAAAAGAAATCCTTACTCTCAGTGATTGGACTGTTGCTCCTGCTGATGGGCCTATGCTCGTGCGGAGGCGGTCTGGTTGGCAACAACAGCGTGACCGCGCGCCCCGGCACGCCTTCCGGCACCTACAACATTACGGTCACCGCAACTTCGGGCTCGATCAGCCATCCCACGCAGGTTACGCTGATTGTCCAATAGGTCCTCGGGCCGCGTCGGACAACAGAAAACAGAATGTCCCCCACCCATCCTTTTGGCTACAATAGGCGTTGTCGCGAACCACGCTAGCTCAAACCATGGAACCTAAAGAAAAATCATCACAGCCGGGAACGCCCGCGCATCGAACCGCGCAGAAGCCTCCGGCAAATCCGGAGATGGAGGAATTCTTCTCCCGCTTTCACGAGCAGATGAGCCATGCCCAGCCCGGAGAAGCGCCCCTGGCAACGGCCCTGCACGCACTGCGGGAGTTGTCGTTGGAGTCTGACGCCGAGGAAGCGGTTGAGCGCGCGGAAATTCCCGGCATCACCGCAATTGGTCAGGTTTGTTCCGCATGTGGCGCCCACAATCGCGAGGGCCATCGTTTCTGTTCAGGCTGCGGAGTTCCTCTGGAGAGCGTGCGGGAAACCGGCGCCAAGGCGGCCCAGCACTTTTATCATCACCACTACCATCACCATTACGTCTCAGCCGATGCCGCGTTCCAACAAGCGCCATTTTCCGAGGCCCGCGCTCCGCACGTTGCGTCGAGCCATGCAGTTTCCCCTAAAGACTTCGCGCGTCCTCGCGTGGCCGCGGGCGGTCCAATGAGCCGCGTGGAAATCGCCGTCCGCAAAGTCACCCAGGACTGGACGCTCGCTTGCAATACCAAACAGATTGACGACCTCATGGATCTTTACGCGCCTGATGCTTTGCTGTTGCGCCCCAATGTTCCTCCCGTGCGCAGCGCCGCTTCCATCCGCGAATTTTTTGTGAGCGTCCTCGGAGCTGGCCTTGGGGAAGTAGAAATGGACGCCGTCCGCGTGGAAATTTTCGGCGACACGGCTTACGAAGCCGGCCGCGGAAAAATGCTCGTCCCCACCGTCGCCGGCAAAAGGCGTGAAGAGCGCGGCAAGTATCTTCTGTTTCTGGCTAAACAAGCGGAAGGAGGCTGGAAAATTCTGGCCGATTGCTGGTCAAACGATCTTGGAGTCGAAAAGTAGAATATCCGCCAGGCCCCCGGACTAGACAGGCAACGAGGATCTTCATGCACTCACCCCCATCTTTCCCAATTCTTCTTGTATCTGCTGTGTGCTTCGCGCCTGAATCACTCGCATTCCAAGCTTAGCCGCCGGTTGCAAATTCTCCTCCCGATCGTCAATAAAGCAGCACTCTTCCGGGGTCTTCTGCGTCAACTCAAGCGCGCAACGATAAATGCTCTCATCCGGCTTTCGCAAACCGACATAGCAAGAGCTGACAAAAACACTAAACAATTTTTCCAGAGCAAAAGTACGAATGCGATAAGAATTCAACTCGCGCGATTCATTGTTGATCGTGCCCATGAAATACTTTCCTGACTTCGCCAGGTCCTTAGCTAATTCAAGTCGTCCCGAAAGCGGCTGCGATAAAGAAAACATGCAGCTTTTGAATTCTTCAGGAGAAAATGTCCGCGGCCGGAAAAATACCGTGCGCTCAAGATATTGGTCCAGCGTGATTTCCCCACGCTCAAATTTCTCCACCACTTCCTGATGAAGCGGCTGAAACTCGTTCAGATCAATCTTGAACAGCGCAAGCGCCTGTTCCCGCTCGGCATGGTCCCAGGCATTGGTAAGCAGTACTCCTCCGACGTCGAAAAAGATGGATGTGATATCTGACAAGGAATCCCCTTCGCTAGAACTATTGAACAGAATAAGCGCATTGGGACCGATTGTTAAAGCGGGGACGCCATCAAACGGCAGAGCAAAAGAAAACCCCGATCCTAAAAGGACCGGGGTTTTGAGGTAAGAATTGCTCAGTAGTGCGCTAATTGGTGCAGTTGCCATTGGCCTGAGTTGTACACGGCGTGAAGCTCTGCCAATAACTAAGGTTCACGATGTCCTGCAACTCAGGCGTACCTGGAGGCAGGTTCGTGGGCGTCAGGAAGTCAGTATCAAAGGAGAAGTTACGTCCTGGTGCACCATATACCAAGGTGCAGCATTTAAATGTACCGGTCGCGTATTCTGAATAATACAGGCTCACTAGAGATCCGCGGTAATTCACCGAGCTGCCTTGCTCAAGCATGCGAATAAAATTGTGCGCGCCGCCATCGGTCCCAAAATCATTGGGCACGGCGCCGCCGGCAACCGAGCTGCGAGGGAAGTTCATGTTCTTTCCCGCAGCGATCGCCATGCGGTAGTAGGTTTGAGTGCGATTGCGCCCACCCAGATTAGCCGGATTTTGCATACTGTTTATGTCCGTCCAGCTGTTGGAAAGCACAGTCACCGCGTCAGCAATAACGGATGCGGCAGAATGGCCCCTGGGATCGTCTTGAAAGGGCGGGGCTGTTGTACTGAGCCAAACAGTGTCCGCAGCATCACTGTTGTAATCGCCTTGAACATAGACAGGATTTTCGGAAGCAACTGTAAAGCCCGGTTTGGGAAGATTTCCCAGCGCTCCATCTACCAACTTCAACACCCGTCGTGCTCCAGAGACCCAGTTCTGGCGACCGCCATTTATGCAGTCGACTGCTAGATACGGGTTAGCGACGGCGAGAGCCGTGCCAAACCCATATCCGATATCTTTGTATCCCCAATTGTCTAAAAGACCATTGTCATCCACGTCTTCGGGGGATTGAGGCGGAGTGTAAGCGGCACTTTGGGCCTCAAGCTTCCCGTCGGGAGTTCCCGTGGCGCTCCCGGAGTTAATCACATCCTCCAGGCCAGATTCACCATTGGTTACATTCGGCAGAGGATTCCCACTTCCGTCGGTCGCATTGGGATTCGGCTCCATCCCGCGGCGGTCAGAAAAATAAACGAGGTAGCCGGCCTGAGGGGTTGCATCAATCGACGGACCGCTGCTTCCCTTGTAATCGCCAGTAGGTTTCGCCGCAATCCATGCTGCCAAGTTGCCCACGTCGAGTTCCACAGCGCCCATAATGCCATTCGCGTAACCCTGTGTGCCAACTAGAGGAGCAGCAGAGTCGCGAGGAAATCCCTCACGTGCATCGTAGAAGTTAATGGGATAGAAATTGGTGTTGGTGCCGGTGCTCGCCGTGCTTTCGATTGTCTGCGTCACAGTCGTGGTCCACGTGGCACCGACCTGAACAGGACCAACGGTAGGAGAGTCTAGGATTTGCTTATTGCTGATGACTCCGTCTCCATCCCGGTCTGCAATTTGTTGAAGAATAAGAATGGCATCTTTATGTCCGACGATATCTGCTCCCGGAGCAGTTCGGGCAATGTAGGGATCCATGGCGAAGCCATATTTTAGCCACTCATTAGTTACTCCGTGCCAGGAACCGTCAATACCCAAATACTCCACTCGCAGCCAGCCTCTCACGAGAGGCCACTGCTTTGTTCCTGCCGGATAATTCGTGCAATTCGGAGGTATATCATTTCCGCAAGGTGGCAAAAAGGGCGTGATGGCATTCAGCGAGTGCCAGTAGGGATCAACAATGGTCGTGGTATTTATAATTGTTTTTGCTTTTGTGCTTCCATCCCCTCCGGTAGTGACGAGGGGAGTGCTGTTGTCCGCCACCGCGAAGTACGCTGTGCCAGCACCGCCGTTTAATGCCACTGACGCTGTTGATCCCACGGTCTTCCCTGTTCCATCCATTAGGACATCATCGCCATCGTTCGCCGACCCGGTCGGGTGCAACTCGGCTTCCGTATCTCCGAGCAGGATGCGGATATTCGCTTTGTTGAATTCGCGTGAGCCGCCGAGCGGCGAGGTGGGTGATTCTGTAGTCAGCTCCGGCTTGCGAACGATTTCAATGGGGTCTGCCTGCTGGCCAGCTACGTTACTTTGAACGAAGGGAAGCTGCAACGGCTGAACTCCGATGGACGTCTTGTTTCCCAACATCGAGTTAAACGTTCCCTTGGAAAGGCTGGTCCAATTTGTGTTGGCACTTCCTCCGGTAGGATAACCGCCGCTCCAGCTAGCGTCATTGGTACCATTGCCCGTATCTTTGCCAATATTAATGCAATTTGATCCCAAACCGCTCGCGCCGTTATTAGCGATATACGTGTCGCACCCGCCGGTTTGATTGGGGACAAAAACATTCCCGTAATAACTACCAGTCCCTCCCGTAAAGCCATTCGCTAACTGATCACGGATGATTTCTCCGACCGCAGTCACTTTGGAACCGAAAATCAGGGGTCCGTTGTTCGCTGCGATGAATAAATTGCCGTTCGTATGCACGCGGCCTTGAAAGTTAAATTCCGGACCGGCGAAGTAACTCAGATCACTTTGCGAAAACACGCCAAATTGAAACACCGGAATGATGGCCGCTTCCACGCCGCGCGTCATACTGACAGCCGCTCCGCTGGGCCGTATGGCGGTAACCTGCACGGTGACAGGAACCAGTAAAGCCGTTAAACCGGCATCGGTGCCCTGGCTGATGACGTTATTGGTACCCAGGCCAGTACCGTCTCCTTTAGGATTCGTCCAGCTGGCGTTTTCAAGAAAAGTGGTTCCGGGGAATAAGCTGGCAGCGGAAGCTTGTGAAGTAACCGTCATCGAATTCAGATCGGTTTGCTTAGGACTGAGATTTCCCTGATAGACCGTCGCCAGATTTACGGTGAGCTGTTCAATGGCAGATTGAGCTTGGTAATAGGCTTGGTTGGTTTCCTGATCATTGCCGCTGATGTGGCCGGAGGCATTGATCATGTACATCAGTCCGATAGACATTCCTGAGAGAAGCAGCAATAACAACAGACTGGCGATCAGCGTAAATCCCTTCATTGAATGTCCGACCTTACCCATAAAATGCGCTCCTGAACCGTCTTGAATTCTTATTTGTACCGGTTCGTAAATGACAGATTCTGTGTGCTCACTTCGGTGCTTAATACCATGCTCTGCGACTTGCCACTAAGGGCAATGCTTTGTCCCATGATTTGGATATTCACCTTGTAAATGTTGTTCGGGGAATAACCTCCGCCTATAGGATCGTTAACTGCGGCACAAACGTTTGGGTTCGTCCCATCACAGACATCGTAAGTAAACTTCAGCCCGATAATATTGTCGGCGACGGGAACGGCGCTTTGTCCGTTCACCTGGCGCATCAATCGTGGAGGCTGGCCGTTGTTGGATTCTTGAATGAAATATGTGACCGCATAGATGCGGCTGGCGGTCAGGGTCGAAATACCATCGAGGTATGCAATATTTCCTTGCGGAGCCCCCGATTGATTGATCTTGAGTGGATCACTATTGGCAAAACTAATGGTCGTGCCACCTCCGGAGATGCCAGTGACTTCTCCAACTGCAAAAGCGCCTCCGTTAGTTGCATTGTTCAGCAAAATCAAATCCCCGACCTTGATTCCCGTGGGACTAAGAATCGCTGGAACTCCAGCGGGGGCTGCTGAGACAGTAATCGAGCTGCCGTCAGGACTCGCAGGAAACGATACGGTGTATTGGCTCAGAGGGAAGCTATAGTCCTCATACACAAGTGTGATGCTGTCCGGTGTTTGTCCCGTGGCGGGAATGGTCGCGCTCGGTGATCCACTCTGCATTCCATTATTTGGTCCTGGGATCAAACCATACATGTAGTTGCTGACCGCAGTTGTACCGACAGTGCCGTCCGGATAGGTGTTTGCGGCCACGTAGCAAGTTCCCGTTTGCGGGCAGGCAAATTGCGAAGAAACTGCGGTTCCGCCATAAGGGAGCGCCAATCCACCGGAAGGCAATCCCGAACCTGCCATGGTCACATCTTTGGAAATCAAGTTGAGAGCGGAACGAACATTATCCTGCATTTCCGATCGCTCCGTCGCCCGCGTTGCAACGTCGGTACCACTTTTGAAGAGTTCGGCGCCAGCTCCTAGGACGATCATGCCAACCAGCACGCCCATCATCAATTCGATCAAGCTAAAGCCGCGCCGTTGATTGAATGTTTTTCGTCTCATAACTTTGTCCTTTTAGCGGTAGGCCGAGATCATGGCTTGCACGGTATAGCTTCGATAAATACCTGTCGTGGCTGGGTACTTTATAGTTACTTCAATCTGCCGCAAATTTGGATTGGTCGTTCCCCCTGTCACAACATCAGATATCAGGATTTGGCGCTGAAAATTGCCCAAATCTACCGACACATCCGGAGGCGCCGCACCCTTAAGAACTCCGCTGGGGCCGGGAACTTTAATTGCAGTCACCGGAACATCATCGAGTGTTCCCTCGATTCCGTCCGGTCCGGGATCAGTCAACTTGACGAAACCTTTCGTAAAAATACCTGTGCCGGTGGAACTGACATTTTCGATCTGATCAAATGTAATCGTGGCGGTTTGTCGCGCTGTATAAACGCTTTCCAATGCTTGCGTAGCGCGTTGCCGGGCAATGGTATCCATTTGTGAGTTTTGTGTGGTACTTAAACCTAAGGCCAAAGTGGCGCACACCGCCAGCAATCCGATCGTCAGGACAACCGCGGAAATAAGGGCCTCAAGCAGGGAAAAGCCTGCTTGTCTGTTGCATCTTCGTTTTTTTTGTGTCCGAGCTATCATTGAACCACCCATTTCGCAGTTGCCCCCGTCCCGGTCAGACGCCATCCACGCGAAGCTCCGCTTCCGCCAAAGAGAGTGATCGCGCGACCGCTTGTCAAGTCGCCGGACCGCGCCAAGTAAATGATCCCGCTATTCAGGTTCCCATTAGTATCGCGAGCCGATCCATCCGGTATAAACATGATCTGGTTGGTGATTCCGCCTGCAATGCCCTGATCAAAATTGATTGCGGTGGTTCCAAATCCATCGGGCGTCGCGGCTGGATATCCGGTCAATGTCTGGAAACTGATGTCCTGCGGCAACTCCACCGAACTTATCTGTACCGCGGTCGAAAGGCTGGCGCCGGCGGGCCATTCGTAAATCTGAATGCTCTGCGCGTCCGGGGCACCGTATGTGCCGGTTGGCGCGCCAGTAGGCGCAGACCCGCTGCCAAAGCAAACAATATACTGTTCACGCTTTTCGATCGCATTCTCACGGGCGGTGCGAATTTGCTGCAGCACCGCATTAAAGGCATTGCTGGTTCGTATGCTTTTTATCGCTGTTTGGTAGCTGATGAAAATAATTCCTGCCAGGATCATCGAAACGCTGATCACAATCAGCATCTCCACCAGCGAGAAGCCGCGCGTAGCGTGTACGCCCGCAGGACTTTTTGGGAGGGAGGGCTTACTCGAAGCGCATTGCTTATCCATCATCATTCGGTCCCTGCTGTCACTTCTCTTAACTTGCATCTTTCCCGTTTGCTAAACCATCGTCCGAACCAGGCCGGACGAATAGACCTCCGCCAAGCAGCTGCGTCAGTGACCAATCGTAAGTAGACGATTAGAGAGCGTCAAAGTACCAAAGTGGCACGATGCCGGATTGGACTTACGTAACGTAATCGAGGGAAAAAACTCTGGTCACTTTGGCAGTCAAAAACCAAATGCGTGTTCTAGAAACCGCGGTTTTTCGCCACCATCGCCCGGGCTGGTTTGCCGACGCTTTTATTCGCGCTGGGAATATACGTACAAGAGCGGTTGTCGTAATGGCGGCCCAGGCAGGCGCCGCATAAATCCAATTGATGCACTTTGCACCGCACCACCGGAACTTCCTTGCCGCAAAGCTCGCATCCTCCCCGCTGCGCGGGGTTCGGACCAGCAGGCCCTTCCGGGCGCGGCGCTTGAGACTGCAGAGCACGCGCCTTCAAATAAACACCGGCGGCAATTACCAACGCGCCCATAGAAAACAACGCCGCCGCCGTCGCTAGCAGAGAACTTTCAGCATCCTTCGCCAGGGCTGCGGGCAGCACGCATAGAGCCGCAAATATTGTCACCGCACCGAATACGATAAAACCCGTGCTTACTTTTGATGGCATGAATTCTCGAGGCTTACCGGATGATGATGCGGAAGACGAATACGTTTACGCCTATTCGCGCCTGCCGCACATTGCTATTGCACACTGAACATATCGCCTTCCACCGTTCCTGCCATAGATGACGGAAGTAACCGGCGCCTTCGCAAGGGCAGGTGGGACGGTCACCGGAGTAACTTGTTCGACTTACGAACGGACCATAACATCCATGTATGGCACTCACATCCCTCACCGTCTGTGTAGATGAGCAATCCGCTCCAACACTCATGGGGGTCCTGAAGGAAATGGAAATCGTTCCGCAGGTTTGCGAGGACCTGCTGGAAGCGGCGGCGCAGTTGGCGGCCGAGGCGTTCGACATTGTCTTGATCGATTTCAGCGATGAAGCCGCTGCCCTGCAATTTACGGCCAACATCCGCAAGACCTCCCACAATAAGACGTCACAGATTGTCGCTCTGATTGACGCGCGCAACAATGTACGCTCTCTTTTTTCCGCCGGCTGCAACTTCGTGCTTTATAAACCCTTGTCGCTGGAGACAGCGCGCGACAGTTTGCGGGCGGCCCGCGGGCTTATGCGCCGGGAAAAGCGCTCCAGCAAACGCGTGCGATTGAACAAGAAGGCCGCCATTGCTTACGCCACTGTGGAGAATGAACCCGCCACTTTGATCGACCTCAGCGAAACCGGCGTCCGCATCCAATCCGAAAAAGCCGTACCTCCAACTTGCAGGGTGTACTTTCAATTCACCCTTCCAGGACAGGTCTCCGTGGTCAATATCGTCGGGGAAGTCGTTTGGCAGGATTCCGTCGGACGCGTGGGACTTCGCTTCGCCAACGTGCCGCAGGCTTCACGCAAAGTTCTTAGCGAGTGGTTACGTTCCAACCGTATGTTGGAAGTCGCGTCGGAAGCACCGCCTCAAAAGCAGACGGACACTGAAACATCCACAAAACGGTTCGGTTTAGGGTTGCTGCAGGCTTCCGCCTCGGACCGGCGCATCAAGATGCGCCATACCTGCCAATTGGGAGCGGAAGTGTACTACGAGGGAAGCACTGTGCCCAATCGCTGCACGTTGAGCGATATCAGCACTGATGGATGTTATGTCGAATCCACTGCTCCTTTTCCTGAGGGCACACTGCTGGAAATCGTGGTGCACACGAAAGCGTTAAAGCTTCGCGTGCAAGGCCGGGTACAGACTATGCATCCTGGTTTCGGCATGGGCGTGGAGTTGTTCCTGAAAACTCCCGAGCAAAAAACACACGTGAAACAGTTGGTTGACTTCGCCGCGCAATCAGGAATTTTGGCCTAGTCGAGTGGTCGCTCGATGTAAAGCAATACGGCTATTCTTCTGAAACCGCTTTCCGAAAATAATCGAGCGAAAGTTTCAGCCCCTCTTCTAACTGAATTTTCGGCTCCCAGTCCAGCAATTTTCTGGCCTTGGTAATGTCTGGCTGCCGCTGCTTTGGATCATCCGTCGGCAAAGGCTCATAACGAATTTTACTTTTCGATCCAGTCACCTTGATGACTTCGCGCGCGCATTCTAGAATCGTGAACTCATTGGGATTTCCGATATTGACGGGGTTGTGTTCGGAAGACTTCGCCAGCTTCAGAAATCCATCAATCTCATCGCTCACATAGCAAAAGCTCCGCGTTTGGCTGCCGTCGCCGTACACCGTCAGATCCTCCCCGCGAATGGCCTGCTTCATGAAGTTAGGGACGACGCGCCCGTCATTTAATTGCATGCGCGGCCCGTAGGTGTTGAAGATGCGCACAATTCGCGTGTTCACCTTGTGATAGCGGTGGTACGCCATGGTCAGGGCCTCCGCGAAGCGCTTCGATTCGTCATAGACGGAGCGCGGACCAATGGGATTCACATGACCCCAATAACTTTCCTTCTGCGGATGTTCCAGCGGATCGCCGTAACACTCAGAGGTGGACGAGATCAGATATTTCGCCTTGTATTTGCGCGCCATTTCCAGCGCATGGAACGTACCGTGCGATCCTACTTTCAACGTGGCAATGCCGTGCTCCATATAATCCACGGGACTAGCGGGGCAGGCGAAATGAAAAATGTAATCCACGGGCCCGCAATCGAAAGGCTCGTTGATATCCACATTCTTAAATTCAAAATGCGGTTCACGCCGCAAATGATGAAGATTCGCTTCTCTGCCCGTCAGCAGGTTGTCCAGCACCAACACGGAATATCCCTCTGACAGTAATGCGTCGCAAAGATGAGACCCCAAAAATCCTGCGCCTCCGGTCACCAACGCGCGTTGTCGACTCATGGTCATTCATCCTGTCCAGTATTTAGCGAGTTTCTTGACCGCCAAAGACCTTCGGGCAAGCCAAAGCATCCAAGAACACGCACCCGTCGCGCACTCAAATTCAAACTATCAGCTTGTGAGATGGAACTCGCAGACCGATCACCACATTGGTAACAGATGTTAGCTGATGGCGAGGCTCTCTTTTTGCGCGTACCAATCCACTGTTTTGCGCAGACCTTCTTCAAAGTTTACTTCCGGACGGTATTGGAGATGTCGCTCGGCACGGGACAGATCGGCGAGCGAATGCCGGACGTCACCTTCGCGGCCAAGCCCATATTTCACATCGCCCGCATACCCAGTCAGTTTTTTCAGGATCTTAAAAATTTCGTTCAGGCTGGTTCGCCTGCCGGTAGCAATGTTAAAAACGCGCCCCGCGGTCTCAGCCGCGGAAGATCCGCACGCCAACAAATTAGCTGCAACTGCATTTTCCACAAAAGTAAAATCGCGGCTTTGCTCGCCGTCGCCGTGGATCGTTGGCTGTTCTTTGGCCAGCATTTGCGTAATGAATTTGGCGAGCACGCCCGAATAGGGCGAATTGGAATCCTGGCGGGGACCAAAAATATTGAAATACCGCAGCGAAACTGTTTCCAGTCCATAGCACCGGTAGAACGCGGTCATATAGTATTCTCCGGCGAGTTTTGCTACAGCGTACGGAGAAATCGGATCGGGGATCATATCTTCACTCTTCGGCATCGTGGGCGAATCCCCATATACAGAAGACGAAGCCGCATATATGACTCGCTTCACTCCACCATCCCGGGCCGCTGCCAGCACATTCAGAGTTCCATCAACAATCGCTTGGTTACATTCAATCGGATTGCGAACAGACCTGGGCACCGAGGGGATTGCGGCCTGATGCAAAACATAGTCCACGCCTCGGCAAGCTTTCTTTACCGCATCCAAGTCGAGCAAATCCGCCTTCTGAAAGTCAATATCCTCGAGAATCTCCG
>JANWKU010000219.1 GCA_025451215.1 Terriglobales bacterium | reverse complement strand
TTTTCCTGCCGCTCAAACTCGCGCAAGACCTCCATGTAATGCAGCCATCCGACCTGCGTGAAAATTCTTTTAGCAACACTCCCACTTACACTTCGCTCAGCGTGCGCGTGCAAGATCCCAGTCAGGTAATCACCGTCGAAGACGCCATCAAGAAAATGGGATTCAACGCATTTTCTCTCGTTGATCAGGCTCGCAATATGCGCCAGTTTTTTGCCGTTCTCGACATCTTCCTGGGAATCTTCGGCAGCCTCGCGCTCGCCGTTGCTTCCATCGGGATCGTCAACACGCTGGTAATGGCAATCCTTGAACGGCGGCGCGAAATCGGAATTATGAAGGCCCTGGGCGCGAGTGATATTGACGTGCGCGGGCTTTTCTTCGCCGAGGCTGGCGCCATGGGCATGGTTGGTGGCCTTGCCGGAGTTACCCTTGGCTGGATGATTGGCCGCGTCATTAATTTTGGAACGAATATATATTTTGCGCGGCACCATATCCCTCCGGCGCAAATCTGGTCGGTGCCGTTGTGGCTCGTTCTTGGCGCAATTGGATTTTCCATTGCTGTCAGTCTCGGAGCAGGCCTCTACCCAGCCGCGCGGGCGGCGCGTCTCGATCCCGTGCAGGCGCTCCGTTATGAGTAAACTGGTTTTATGCGTTGCCGTCTGAAATGGGCCGCTCTTTTCTTTATTCCGTTCCTTTTCACCCAGGCCCACGCCCAGGGACGCATTGATTGCAGCGCCCTTCATAGCCGCATCCTCGCGCAGGAAGTTCATTACTGCGTCATGCTGCCCCCGGGTTATGCGGCCGCGACCGTTGCACATCCCTCGCGACGCTATCCTGTCCTATATTTTCTCCATGGCCTCGGCGACAACGAACAGACCCTGTTCAAGACCGGCGGCTGGAATGTAATTCAAGACCTCCGCCAGCAGCACCAGATTTCTGATTTCCTCGTCGTCGCCCCTGAGGGAAGAAGCAGCTTCTACATCAACTCCGCCGACGGACGCGTGCGCTATAGCGATTTTTTTGTGCGCGAGTTCATTCCCTATATCGAGGCGCATTATTCCGTACGCAAAGAACGAGCGGCACGGGCCGTCAGCGGCGTGTCCATGGGAGGATATGGCGCGCTTCGTTTCGCCTTCGCCTATCCGGAATTGTTTTCTTCGGTCAGCGCTCAGAGTGCGGCCCTCATCACAGAATCGCCGCGACGAATCAACGCAATGATGCATTCAGGAACGCCACTCGGCAGAATGCTCGGCGCGGTGTTCGGTAATCCTATTAACGTTGCGCACTGGAACCAGAACAGCCCCTTTGTGCTGGCGAAACAGGACCGCGCGCGTATTACAAAGTTGGCCATCTATTTCAACTGCGGCAATGACGACGAGTTCGGCTTTGAGAATGGCGCTGAAGCGCTTCACAGGCAACTGCAAGCCGAAGGCGTTAAACATGAATTTCATCTCTATCCCGGCAATCATGGCGCCGCGTATTTCCTGGCCCATCTCGACGAAGTACTGAAATTCCACTCGCGTGCATTCGCCGTCGCTCAATAAGATCGCAGGTGAACGTATAAAAACGGGCTTGCCCGAAGAACGGCATACGCTCATTTTTCACAGAGGGAAGCCTTGAACCCTACCTGTCGCTCCTCCTCCATTTCATCTTCTGCATTCCTCGCCTCTGCCTGCGGCTTCCCGCAGGCGCCTTCGGCCCCGGCGTCGTGTCCGCCCCCATCTGCACCCATCCCTTCTTAGGATCAAGCACGGAGATATATCCCCCCGCCGCCAACTCCAGCGCATCCGCAACGTGCTGTTTAAAGTCCATGCGGTCCGCGTCGGTAGGCTCAAACCACCCGGGCGTCACAAAATCGGAGAGCAACACTCCATCAATTTCATATCCCAGCGCGTCCGCCTTTACCGCGTCGCAAACTTCCAGCGCGTAGATTTTTTCATTCGATCCGATCGCGCACCAGTTGATCCACGGGTCTGCCAGCATCTCCAGCAACTCATGGCTCAACGTCACCGTCCACGACGAACCGCTCTTGATGTCGAGCCCCGCGAATACCCTCCCCAGCGGAGTTCCCTGGCTGGTCATCTCGTGATATCCCAGCGCCCCTGCCTGGTCCGGATCATCGCTCAGCACAATCTGCCACCACCCGCTCGTCAGCCCTTCGTCTTTTTCAAGAAATGTAAGCACGCAATCCATATCCCAATACGCCTTGAAATCCTGGCTCACCTGCTGTTGCAACGCTGGCAGCACCGCCTCCACCTGCGCATCCTTCAAGCAAGTCGAAGCATTCGTAACCGCAATCACCGGCAAACTCATATCAATCCTCACACTCATATCCGACAATCGAACTACACTCTGAACCCACACCAAGAACCGAAACCCACCACAGCCCACGTGGGGACGGGCGCCCCGCCCGTCCAGTCGAGCGAAGCTCGACAAAACCTCTTGTAGCGCCGACTTCGACCCTCGACAATTTCGGGAGTTCCAATTTTTCAAAGTTTGTCATTCCGAGCGCGGTTGTATCGCGCGAGGAATCTGCTTTAAGCCCGCGAAATGAAAAAGCCCTGTAAGGGGCGAAATGTGAAAGCCCGGCGCGTAAGCGCCGGGTAAGCATCGGAAAAGAGCGAGTCCCGAAGGGACGGCACCCCAAATCACCGGATCGCGCATCCCGCCAACGCTACATCCAGCGCAGCATTTCCGGTAGGGGCGCATACCTGTTGGTTCCATTGCTGCTTCAACTCTTTCGCGCTGGGAATGTTCAACTTCGAACGGGCAGCCGCACGCGTAGACGCCACTACGCTCGGCGGAATTAACGCCGCAAAACTATCCACCGTCGCCAGTATCAGATTCACCGCCGCCGTCACTCTTCCATTCAGCGTGGGATTGCTTATATTCGCCGTCTGCAACAACGCAGGCAAATTTTGATTGACCGCGTTGATTTCATCTTCAATTTTCTGCAGAGTCGCCGCATCCGGATTCGCCTTGTACTCGTCGTACAAACTCTGCAACAAATTCAAGTCCCGCCCCGCTTCCGCGGAAACATTCTGTATCGCCACCGCCTCTGCCGGATTCATCTGTTGCCCCGATTGCAGCGCCGCCACAAGCGAAGCAATGTTCAGCGCCATCTGCGTAAGCACCGGCAAATCGGCCAGCGCCACGCTGATCCACTGCGCGCTGCATCCCGTTGTGATCAACGCAACCATCAACACCACCGCCAAAACACACTTCTGCCATGAATTCGACCGCATAAGAATTCCTCCTGAGATTTTTGTGATTTGAAAAAGAAATGAACCGAAGAAAGACAACTGCAAATTACCTGGTAACCTGACTAACTTGTCATCCTGAGCGTAGTCCGAAGGATCCCTACAGCAACAAAAAAGGGCCGCGATTTCTCGCGGCCCACCTGCAAATCTAAACTCAACTCAAGCAGCTTTCTCAAACGCCCCCGCCACCCGCAAAATCATCGCCTCATCAAAATGCCTTCCCAAAATCTGCATCCCAATGGGCAGCTTGTCTCGCGTCTCGCCGCACGGGACCGAAATCCCGGGAATGCCCGCGAGATTTGCCGTCACCGTGTAAATATCCGCAAGGTACATGGCCAGCGGATCATCCACCTTCTCGCCCAGCTTGAACGCAGCCGTCGGACTGGTCGGCGTCACAATCGCATCCACGCTCTTGAATGCCTCTTCAAAATCGCGCGTAAGCAGCGTGCGCACTTTTTGCGCCTTCAGGTAGTACGCATCGTAGTAGCCCGCGCTCAATGCGTACGTCCCTAGCATGATGCGACGTTTCACCTCCGCGCCAAATCCCTGGTCACGGCTGCGGCGATACATCTCCGAAAGCGATCGAACTCCCGCCGCGCGAAATCCATAGCGCACGCCATCAAAGCGCGCCAGGTTCGATGATGCCTCCGCAGTCGCGACTATGTAGTAAGCCGGCACTGCATACTTGGTGTGCGGCAGCGAAACTTCCACAATCTCGCAGCCCAGCCGCGCCAATTTCTGCACCGCAGCTTCTGTTGCCGCGCGCACTTCTCCATCAAGGCCCTCGCCTAAATATTCTTTGGCGATGCCAATCTTCAGCCCCTTCACCGGCTTTCCCATCTCCGCGACGTAATCCGGCACGGGAATGTCCGCCGAAGTCGAATCCATTGCATCACGCCCAGCCATCGTCTGCAAAACCAGCGCTGTGTCTTTCACATTTCTGCCAAACGGACCAATGTGATCGAGCGACGAAGCAAACGCAATCAATCCATAACGCGAAACGCGGCCATAGGTGGGCTTCAACCCCACCACGCCACAAAATGACGCAGGCTGGCGAATCGATCCGCCTGTGTCTGAGCCGAGCGTCGCCACCGCCATGTTCGCCGCCACGGCCGCAGCTGCCCCACCGGAAGAACCTCCCGGCACACGGCTCAAATCGCGCGGATTGCGCACCGGCTTCCACGCAGAGTTCTCATTCGATGAGCCCATGGCAAACTCATCGCAATTCAATTTGCCGAGTACCACCGCGCCCGCCGCTTCAAGCCGCGCCACTGCGGTGCAATCGTACGGAGGAAGATAATTTCCCAGAATTTTCGATCCCGCAGTCGTAGTCACGCCGCGCGTAACCATCACGTCCTTAATGCCGACCGGGACTCCCGCCAGCGGAGGCAACTGGTCGCCCTTAGCCGCAAGCGCGTCTATCTCGGCCGCCTTCCCCATCGCGCGATCTTTCGAGAGCGCGAGGTATGCGCCAATCTGCGGATCATCGCTCGCGATCTTCGCATAATGCGCCTCCGCAAAAGACGCAGCCGTAACCTTGCGCTCCTGAATCGCAGAGCGAACGCCGTCAATTGTGAGTGAGCCTAAATCCATAGAGGAAACGTTAGCTGTTGGTCGGCTATCACTCATTGATGTCTAGCAGTGTTGGCTTAGCCAACGACTAAAGACCAATGACCAACGACTATCTTTCAATCACCTTCGGCACTTCAAAAAACGTTCCATCGGAATCCGGCGCATTCGCGAGTGCAACGTCGTGGGCCAGCGATTTGCGCAATCCTTCGCGTACATCCTCGCGGCTGGCGTACATGAAGCGCTCGCTGCCTGCTTTGGATTCATCCGCTCCAAAACGCTCTGATACCTGCGCCATGGCCAGCACGTTCGCGGTGTCGAGCGCGTTCAACATGTCAATGTGCCCAAGAATGGAATTGAGATCGCGCAGCATGCGGACGCGTTCTTCTTCTGTCAATTCAAGATTCGCGAGTTCCGCCACGTAAGCTACGTCTTTTTCGGTGACTTTCATGGGCTGATTAGGACCGGACGACGTTCATTTCCAAAAACGCGGAGACGCTGGCGCAATGTGCAACTCTATTTCTAGAGTACTACTTCCAACGGGGAGAATGGGACATGGCTCGGGGAAATATATTCGCTTTAATCTCATCTGGTTAGCGAAAATTCGCCCATTTGGAGGGCTTGACAAAATTTGCAGCCCATCCAGAAACGCCCACTACTTCAACCAAGAGGCTAAGAAAACGCACCGTGGCCGTTCGCCCTAAACCGACAGCATTAATTCGGCAACAGCCCGCCCGCCGGCGCTTCGTCTTTCGGAATAACCACCGCTGCTGCCACGCGGTCTCCAGGTTCCAGGTTCAGCAGGCGGACGCCCTGCGCCGCGCGCCCAGATTCGCGAATCGTGCTCGAATCCATGCGGATGATTTTTCCATAGTGGCTAATCAGCATGACTTCCGATTGTTCGGTCACCTGCGCAATTCCGGTGACTTTCCCATTGCGCTCCGTCGTCTTTACGTTGATCACACCCGAGCCGCCGCGTCCCTGCAGGCGGTACTCATCGGCGGGCGTCCGCTTTCCGTATCCATTTTCGGTGACGGAAAGAATCAGCGAGCCTTTGATGGGAATTGTTTCGTCGGTCGCGATTTCGGAGACCTCATCTTCGGAGACTCCGGCCTTGGCTTTGGCCTTCTGGATGGCGGCCTCCGCCTTCTTCGCATCTTTCGGCGTGGTGGCCATGCCGACAATGTAATCGCCTTTATCAAGGTTCATGCCGCGCACACCGTACGCGGGCCGCCCCATGGAGCGCACATCGGACTCATCAAAGCGGATTGCCTGCCCATCGTGCGAGGCCAGAAACACAATCTGGTTACTGTCGGTCAGCGTGACGCCTACCAGTTCGTCTCCCTGATCAATGCCGATGGCAATAATTCCGCGCGACATCACATTGCAAAAGTCTTTCAAGTCGGTTTTCTTTACCGTGCCATTGCGCGTGGCGAAGAAAATGTATTTGCCTTCTTCTTCCAGATTGCGCACCGCCAGCATGGTGCGTACCGTTTCGCCCGTCTGCAGGCCGATCAGGTTCCCTACGTGCTTGCCCTTGCCCGCTGCGCTTACGTCCGGCACCTCATACACCTTCAGCCAATACACGCGTCCCAGGTTGGTGAAGACAAGAATGTAAGCGTGCGTTGAAGCGATGAACAGATGCTCGACGAAATCCTCGTCACGCGTTTTCATGCCCGTGCGCCCGGTGCCTCCACGGCGCTGCTGCCGGTAGGTAGAGATCGGCGTGCGCTTCATGTAGCCGGAGTGGCTCACGGTGACCGCAACCTGCTCATCGGCAATAAGATCTTCCAGGCTGATCTCCGCCGCTTCGTCTTCAATCACCGTGCGGCGCTCGTCGCCGTATTGCTTTTTGACTTCTTCCAGTTCTTTGATGATGACGTTGCGCAGCTTCGTTTGCGACGCAAGAATGGATTCGTACTCCGCGATGTTCTCGCGCACCACGCCCAATTCCTTGGTGATTTCATCAATGGAAAGCCGGGTAAGGCGATGCAGTTGCAATTCGAGGATCGCTTCAGCCTGAATGGAACTGAACGGCTTTTCCGGATCAAGCTTGGGCGCGCGGCCGGTGGTATTGATGTCAATCTTTTTGCCGGCAAAGTAAGCGACCAAATTTTCACGGGCCTCTCCACGGTTCGCGCTGCCGCGAATAATGGCGATGACGTTGTCAATATGGTCAAGCGCAGTCTTGTAACCTTCGAGAATGTGCTCGCGGTCTTTCGCTTTCTGCAACAGGAAGGCGGTACGGCGGCGCACAACATCCACGCGGTGATCAATAAAATGCTTGATCGCCTGGATCAGCCCCATCTCTTTCGGCTGGTTGTTGACCACA
>JANWKU010000218.1 GCA_025451215.1 Terriglobales bacterium | reverse complement strand
TAAATTGTCGGGCAGGCATTGCATGTCTGCGACTTTGCTTTCGAGATTGTGCGCGTACTGGTAATCCCTGCCATAGCCGAGGCCCTTCATCAGACCGGTGGGAGCATTGCGCAGATGGAGCGGAACCGGTTCTGCCGCCGTGCTTTCCACATCCTGCTGGACTTCGCCGTAAGCGGTGTAGAGAGCGTTTGATTTGGGCGCGATTGCAAGATAGACCACTGCCTGGGCGAGCGCGAGATTTCCCTCGGGCATGCCGATGAAATCGACGGCGTCTCGTGCGGCCATGCATAGCGAAAGCGCGTTCGGCTCGGCGAGTCCGATGTCTTCGACGGCCATGCGCACTACGCGGCGCGCGATGTAGAGTGGATCTTCGCCAGCTTCCAACATGCGGCCCAGCCAGTAGAGCGAGGCGTCGGGATCGCTGTTGCGCACGGATTTATGCAACGCGGAAATTAAGTTGTAGTGCTCTTCGCCTGTCTTGTCATAAAGCAGCACGCGCTTTTGCAATGCGTCGTGGATGACGGCGTCTGTGATTTCCGCGCCGACTTCCTTGCCTGCGGCTCCCCGCGCCAGGGTCGCCGCGACTTCGAGGACGTTATAAGCGCTGCGCGCGTCACCGCTCGAGTAGGAGGCGATCTTCTTAAGCGACTCGTCGCTGGCTTTGAGCTGCATCGCACCGAGACCGCGTTCGTTGTCTTCGAGCGCGCGCCTGAGCAACAGCACAATCTGGTCTTCGGTCAAGTGCTTTAGAACATAGACGCGGCTGCGGGAGAGCAGGGCCGAAATGATTTCGAAGGATGGATTTTCTGTGGTCGCGCCAATCAGGCGGATATTGCCTTTTTCCACGTGGGGAAGAAATGCGTCCTGTTGCGCTTTGTTGAAGCGGTGGATTTCATCAATAAACACGATGGTGCGAGTGCCGTATTGCTTCGCCCTCTCGGCATCGGCCATCACCTGCTTGATTTCTTTGATGCCGACGAGCACGGCGGAAAACTCAATGAACTCCGCTTTTGTCATTCGCGCGATGATCTGCGCCAGCGTAGTTTTGCCGGTTCCCGGCGGGCCCCAAAAGATCAGGGAACCGATATCGTCGCGCTCAATCTGTGTGCGCAAGGGTTTGCCGGGCGCAACCAACTCTTCCTGACCCACGAACTCGTCGAGCGTTCGCGGACGCATGCGGTCGGCCAGCGGGCGGGTGCGATCGCTTAGGTTTTCGCCGCTCGGGGTTGGCTGGAATAGCGACATAAATTCTTTTCACCACGGAGTCACTGAGGCACGGAGGAACATAATTTTCATTCGTCTGTATTCAAAAGTTGGGCTCTCCGTGTCTCAGTGCCTCCGTGGTAGAAACTCATTTTCGTTGTCTTGCCGCTTCATACAGCACAATGCTGGTTGCCACCGCGGCGTTCAACGATTCCACTTGCGGAGCATGCGGCACGACAAAAATTTCATCCATTTGCGCGATCAAATCTTTGGCGACTCCAGCGCCCTCATTGCCAATAAAGATGGCAATGGGGCCGGAAAGCTTTGCCTGCGGCAGGTTCACGCCCTTATGAGATGACGTTGCCGTAAGGCGAATGCCTTTTTCCCGTATCATCGGCATCAGTTCAGCCAATTTGATTCGCACGAATGGAATGCGGAACAGCGAACCCGCCGAACTTCGCACCACCTTAGAATTGAAAGGACTGACCGTGCCTTCCGCGAGGAGCACGCCTGTCGCTCCAAAGGCTTCCGCGGAGCGAAGAATCGTACCCAGGTTTCCGGGGTCTTGAATGCCGGCAATTACCAGCAGCGGGCCGTTTTGGGTCTTGCCGAGAATCTGCTCTATTGGGGTTTCTTTGCATAGCACGAGTGCTGCGACTCCTTGCGGGGAATCGCTGGGAACGGCAGAGGCAAAGAGTTTATCTGGCAGCAAAACGGTTTCCACGCGCGCGCCCAACTGCGGCATCAGGCGTTCCGGTTTTAATTTGGCGGAATGGTTGAAAAATACGGCATGAAAGCGCAATCCGCTGCGAATGGCTTCTTCTATAATCCGCGTTCCTTCGATGGCGCAAAATCCGCCCGCGGTTAATTCTCCGCGCCCGAAAGCCTGCCGCAGTTCCTTCACCAGCGCGTTGTGGCGGCCTTCAACAACGCGCAGTCGTCCCTGGCTTGGGCCATTATTCGAGTCATTTTTCATGCGTGGCAAGAAGATGATACGCGCTTTACTCGGCTTACGGCGGCTCGTCATGGTATGTTAAGTTTCGCAGTCAAGGACGAACCCAAAGGACACTGAGAGTGCGCGTTGAAATTCTCAAGATAAGCAGCGAGACCCCGGAAGCATCCCTCATCCGATACGCCGCGGATCAGATCCGCGCGGGCGAAGTGCTCGGCATGCCTACCGACACATTTTATGGACTGGCCGCGGACCCATTTAATCTGCGGGCCGTGGATCGCGTGTATGAAATCAAGTCCCGCTCCCGGCACAAACCTCTTTCGCTTTTGATTTCGAGCGTCGAACAGGCGGAAGAGTTGGCGCAGCCGTTGCCGCCGGAATTCCACGCGCTTGCCCGCAAGTATTGGCCCGGGCCACTTACGGTGATTGTGAAGGCGTCATCGCGGCTGCCGCTCAAGGTAACGGCGAACACCGGCCATGTGGCACTGCGAGTTCCGAACGCGGCAATTCCGCTGGCGGTGGTCGAGGCCGCGCAGATTCCGATCACTGCGACTTCCGCCAACCTCAGTGGGGAATCCGAGTGCACCACGGCGGAGGCGGTGCGCGACCAGTTGGAAAACCGCATTTCCATCATTGTGGATGGCGGCGTTTCGCCGCGCGTGGTCGCCTCCACCATTATTGACCTTACGGATGAAGAGTCTCGCTGGCGCATTATCCGTGAAGGCGCGATTCCATCGAAGGAAATTTCCACTTTTTTCGCACAGGGATGAAGCCAGCGGCCAGCCAACGGCGCGCATCCAGTACGCCTCTTTGGCTGCTTGGACTGCTTTTTGCCGCGCTGGTCATTTATTTCGTATTTGCCTCTCTCGCGATTCTGCGCGCGGCTTCGCTTCAGCAACTTCACCACGCGGATGCCATCGTGGTATTCGGCGCCGCCGAATATTCCGGACGTCCCTCGCCAGTCCTGCGAGCGCGGCTGGATCATGCTTACGAGCTTTACCAAAAAAAACTGGCGCCCGTTGTTATCACTACCGGCGGGGCGGCGCTTGATCCGCACTATAACGAAGGGCAAGTTGGCCACGACTACCTGATGTCGAGAGGCATACCTGATGCTTCATTGATCGCGGAGACTCAGGCGTCCGATACGGCGCAGTCGGCGGTGCGGGTGGCTGGCATTATGCGCGAGAACCACATGCATACGGTGCTTGCTGTGAGCGATGAATACCATGTCTTCCGCATTCGAAAGATGCTGGAACACCAGGGAGTCGTCGTTTATCTCGCTCCGCGGCAGGATTCAAGGCCGCGCCAGGCGTGGCAGCGCTGTTTGGGAGTAACGCGCGAAGCGGCTAGTTATCTTCTGTGGAAAGTGGGAATCACCGGCTGGTCCCACTGAGAATGAGAATACTCATTTAAGCGAAACTGCCCGCTATCTGCGTTTACCAGCCTTTGTGTTTCCGCAATTCTGTGATGTGCGCGACGTGATGCTTGCCATGCCACGCGTAGAGAATCAGCATTTTGTCCAGAGTCAGAGGGCCCATCTCCGGATGGCGGAGCGTCCGCTTCCATTCTTCTGGCTGAATACTGCGCAGCACGCGTACCCAGCGATGGTGCAGGAAATCCATCAGCGATAACGAAACTTCGATCGGCGTCGAGCGGCTGTCTTCAAGTTCAGCCCAACGGGCTTCTTCGTACGGCTTAATGGTCGGCTCATCTTCCGTGAGCGCTAGCTTGAAGCGAATGTAGGCATTCATATGGCTGTCAGGCACGTGGTGAACGACTTGCCGCACCGTCCAGCCTCCCTCGCGGTAAGGTGTTTCGATTTGCTGCGGCGTCAGGCCGCGCACGGCGGCGCGTAAGGCGTCAGGCGCTTTTTCGATATCGGCGATCAGAGTGTTTCGTTCCTCGGTGGTCGGAGGAACATCGAATTTGAATTTGCCAATGGGATAGCGGGGATCTTTGTTATCCATGTTTGCTCCATGCAAAGTCTGGCGATTGAGCTGACGACGAAGTTGCGATGAAGATCAGATGATTGTCATCGCCAAAAAGAAGCGTAAAGAATGGCCAGAGCGGCGGCGGTGAAGGTTCCCAGAAAATTCACCGCATCGTTGTTCAACGCTCCACGTCTTTCGAACAATGCTCCAAGCAAGCTGTCCGCCAGCATTCCGGCGATGGCCGCAACCATGGAAATGATCGCGCCGCTTAGAGAGACGAGGCTAACCAGAAAACAGGTTCCTGCTACCAATGCGGCGCCGAGTACTCCCGCGAGCGTGCCGAGCGGACTGACGCCGCCGTCGGTGCCCGGCGGAACCGCTTTCCAGGTGGTAATCAGGCGCGCCTGTCTCTGAATTTGGCCCAATTCGCTTGAAACCGTGTCCGCAGCCGCTTCTGAAAATGCGGCGACCATCCCCAATGAGAAAATTTCCACGCCTGATGGTACGAACCTGGAATGCGCGAAATGAAGCGCGGCACAGCCCGCAGCGACGCCGAGATTCGCCAATACCTGCGATGCCTTCCGCCCGGTCTTTCTTTCCGCCGTGCCTTGCTCCTGTTTACGGCGATACCCAACCCGGGTGCTGGCCCACGCCAGGATGAATACAGCCACTAGCCCGGCAAACGCTCCGGGACCGGCCCCTGTGAACAATACAAAGCAGATAACTCCGCCAGCGATGGCCCCCGACCGGTCTACGCCGTGAATCCACCACGCTACCGTGGAGAATGCCAACGCCACCAGCAAGGCCAGCAGGAGCGTGTTGCTGCTTGGTAAAACTGTTAGGAGGGGTCCGTTCACGCTGGCATCACAGTGTTAACTACAACATAGTGTATATGGCAAAATAAGCCACACGGTATGCGGCTTTTATTTGAGATTCCGTCACTTTGTCCTGCATCAAACTGCTGGGTTGTAGTCTAAACTCACTTTGGCGCGGCACTGGCGCTAAATGACAGGTGAACTATGGCTTCTTCGGTCTGGTCTGGCTACCTAACCTTCGGATTGATTTCCATGCCTGTGCGCCTTTTTTCGGGCGCGCGCAGCTCCGGTATCTCCTTCAACATGCTGCACCGCGACGACCTGAAAAGGGTCAAGCAGCAATACGTGTGCCCCGCGGAAGACAATAAAGTCGTGGAGCGCAGCGAGATCGTGAAGGGCTACGAATTTCGCAAGGATGAATACGTAGTGATCGAACCAGAAGAGATCAAAAAGATTGAGCCAAAGACGGCGAAGACCATGGAAATCCTGGAATTCGTGAAGTCCACCGACGTGGATCCTGTTTACTTTGAGTCTTCTTATTACATGCTTCCTGAGGAAGCGGGACGACGTCCCTACGCTCTACTGACCAAAGCCCTGGAAGAGAGCGATTACGTCGCGATCGCGAAACTTACCATGCACAACCGGGAATACACGGTGTTTTTGCGTCCACGCGACGGCGGGTTAATGCTGCACACTATGTACTACGCGGATGAAGTTCGCGAGGTCGAAGGTTTTGGAGCGCCGGATGTGGAACTCAAAGACTCCGAGGTGAAAATCGCGCATCAGCTGATTGAAGCACTGGCAGCCGAGTGGGACCCGGAGAAATATCACGACGAGTTCCAGGAAAATCTGAAGAAACTGATTGAAACTAAACTGGAAGGCGGCAAGATCGCCGAGGTCGAAAAGCCCAAGAAGCTGGCCCCGGTTGTGGACTTGATGTCCGCCTTGAAGCAAAGTCTGGCTGAGATGGAAGGGAAGAAGAAGCCCGTAGCCGCGGCCAAAACCGCCGTATCCCGGAAAACGAAAGCCAAAAGCTAGCGCTCGTCTAACTTATCCAACGCCGCCCATGCCCGCAGGACTTTCGGCCTCCCCGCTGGCGCATTTTTCAGCCAACCAATAGAATAGAAAATTCTTCTGAACTAAGTGACTCCCTTATGCTCCGCGGTGACCTGTAGATGAATTTTCGACGTGTGACCCGTTTGGGCCTGGTGCTGGCACTGGCGCTGTTAGCTGTCGCCTGTAACGATACCTTCCGTCCGATTGTGATTCCTCTAAATCCAAATCCTCCCAGCGGAAACCTGTTGCACTATGCGATTGCCCTGAGCACCAATGGTGTCGGCCTGGGATGCACGCCACCGCCGACTAATTCCCCACAATGTGTCGAAGCCCCCGGCTACAGTTCGCGGATTGATGTTTCAGGAGATACCGAAGTCAGCTCCGTCCAAATGGGACTGGGGCCGGTCCATGGCGCGCTTCTTCCCAGCGGGGGCGTGGTGTACGTCGCCAACAGCCTGGATGACAGTGTCTCTGCTTACAATCCTTCGTCCACAGCGGTGATTATTCCCAC
>JANWKU010000217.1 GCA_025451215.1 Terriglobales bacterium | reverse complement strand
TGGAGGAGATCGCCCGCGAAGCGGGGACACTCCTCATGGATTTCTTCCGCCGTCGCGTGAAGATTGAATACAAAGGGGACGCGGATTTAGTGACTGAGGCGGACCGCAGTTCCGAAGCGTTGATCCGTAAGCGGATCAAGGAGAAATGGCCCGCGCACGATATTTTGGGCGAAGAAGGCGGACTCGTGGACACAGGGAGCGAATACCGCTGGTATGTCGACCCGCTCGACGGCACCACTAATTTTGCGCACGGCTTTCCGGTGTTCTGCGTTTCCATGGCACTGGAGCACAAGGGGAAAAGAATCGCGGGCGTGATTTATGATCCCACGCGCGACGAAATGTTTACCGCGGCCAAAGGATCTGGCGCGCGGCTCAACGGTGAAGTCATGAAGATTTCACAGACCAAGACTCTGGCGGAATCCCTGGTGGCTACGGGCTTTCCCAGCCATAAGCGCCATAAGAACCCCAACATCCACTTCTACCATCAGATTACTTTGAAGACGCATGGCGTGCGCCGCGCGGGCTCGGCGGCGCTGGATTTGTGCTGCGTGGCCAGCGGACGGTTTGACGGATTTTGGGAGTTCAACCTGAATCCGTGGGACACCGCGGCGGGAGTGCTGATTGTGGAAGAGGCGGGCGGCAGAGTGACTGACTTCAGCGGCGGCCCTTTCAACATTGATAGCCGTCAGACAGTCGCGTCAAATGGCCTGATCCATGACGCCCTGCTGCATGAGTTTGAAGAGATTTTTGCCGGTCGCGGGCTGGAGAGTTTGCCAGATCCTAGGCAGAATCAACACAAATGATGTCGTAGAAGCGCGGAATTATGTCGAAACATAAAACGACCATTCGCTGGGTGGTGCTACTGTTGGCGTTGTGTGCGCTGGCCGCATTGGATGACACGGCGGGCAATGCCACACCCGCCGTCAGCGACGCGTACCAGAAATCCTTCAATCAATGGAAGGCGGAATTGGTGGCGGGCCGCAGACAAAACTGGCTTACGCTGGTGGGCCTGTTCTGGCTCAAAGAGGGCGCGAACAATTTCGGTTCCGATGCCTCAAATTCGATCGTTCTGCCAGAAAGTTCCACGCCCGCGCATGCCGGGGCGTTTACTCTGCAAGGCGGGTGGGTGACCCTGCAAATGTCAGGAACAAGCAAAGCGCAGGTTGACGGCAAGCTTGTGACAACGGCCGCGCTGCAATCCGATGAAACTGAAAATCCAACGGTGGTCTCGTTGGGCAGTTTGCGAATGCACGTCATCAAGCGCGGAGTGCGAATGGGGATTCGCGTCAAAGACCTTAAAAACCCGGCTGCTAAAAGCTATGCCGGTCCCGTTTTCTATCCGCTGAATATGGCTTATCGGGTGACGGCGAAGTGGCTTCCGGCGGACGGCAAGCAAACCGTGAATGTTCCCGATGTACTGGGAGATACAACTCCCGTGCCTATCGCGGGCACGGCAGTGTTCCAAATGAACGGGCATGAATACCGGCTTACCGATATTGGCGGTGATGCTTCCAAGGGACTGTTTTTCGTTTTCAACGATCTCACTAAAAAGATGGACACTTATCCCGGAGGGCGTTTTCTTGAGACTGATCCGGTGAAGAACGGCAGCGTTGTGATTGATTTTAATTATGCTTACAATCCGCCCTGCTCGGTGACGCCGTATGCGACTTGTCCCCTCGCGCCCCCTGAGAATCGGCTGGCGGTTTCTGTTCCGGCGGGAGAAAAATATGACCGGAAACATTCCTACCATCACGGGGAGTAGGGATATGTCCGCGCCGCAGTTGGGCTGCCGAATATTGTGGGGATCGTTTAGAAGCTTGCCACGCCGAAACCTGTGCCGTCCCTTGCGGGACTCGTACGGCTTTCCGTACTTTCCCCGGACTTACGTCCGGGGCTTTCACATGCCGCCGCTGCGCGGCTGATCTCTGCCGGGGAATTGCTCGCGTGTTTCCACAGACTTTCACTCACTGCTAGTTTTCCCTGGTGGCTTTTTTGAAATATGGCTCTGTTCCTCGGGAAGATCATAAGACAGGAAATTTCTTGCAGTGACGGCACCATAGGCCCTTGCCGAGCGTGCTCCACGCAATCAGAAAACCTCCAATCAGCACGAGAAAGGATGTGGCAATCCAATAAATGGGGGAAAGAAAGAAGCAGCCGGCAGTCGCGCCCATAGCGATGACGCCCACCACGAACAACTTGGCACGACTTTTCTGAAGCAGCTCATTTCCGCATGAGGGACAACGAACAGAATTCTCCATACAATGCTACTTTATCGCCCTCGGTGGGCCGTCCAATACGGTTTCGCGGCTTTTGCCGCGCGCTGCAAGCCAAATAATGAGTAGTCCTGTACCCAGCATGCCATTCTTGATAGAATGACGAGTTTTCTGAGAGTGCGGTATTTAGGAGAAGAAAGCTCATGGCATATGTAATCGCAGAACCCTGTATTGACACCAAAGACACAGCCTGCGTGGACGCATGCCCGGTTGATTGCATTCATCCCAAAAAGGACGAGGGAGATTTCGAAGGGCAGAACATGCTCTACATTGATCCTGTGGAATGCATTGATTGCGGCGCCTGCGTGCCGGTGTGTCCGGTGTCAGCTATCTTTGCGCTCGATGATCTGCCGGAAAAGTGGAATGAATACGCCGAGCGCAACGCCAAACATTTCGGCCGTTAGCCAATAAGGGTGGGTCCGGGGGTAGTGGCTCAATCTAGATATTTTCTGCACACGTTCGGCCACGACTCACCCTTACTGCTTCTTTTTGTGGAACAACCCGCCAAGCGAATTCACAACCGAGTTTGTGCTCGAGTTTCCCTTAAATCCTCCTAGTGCGCCGCTCACCATCCCTTTGACGTCGGGCTCAAACTTGGGATCTGAAGTGGTTCCGTGAATAAAAAACGGAATGCTGCCACTCTTCGCGCCCAACCCAGCCATTTGCGTGAGGCTGCTGACGGCGGTGCCGCTGAGGCTTGCCGTCATCTTATAGTCCAAGGCTCCCGCTGGATTTATGTCGCCCCCGCCGGTCATAACGCCAACCGCGGGCACGGTCAGGTTCACGTTCTGGGTTTGAATTCCGCTCGGAGCGTAATGCAAATCAGCACTGAAATTTTGAATGGAAGTGTCCGTACCGGTTTTCATGCCGCTCAAGGCGGAGATGGCCGACATTTTTGAGCCAAGATTGAATCCGGCGAGTTTGGTGTCCGCCATGCGTACCGGGCCGGTCACTACCAGGTTTGCGAGAGGCCCGCGAATCGCGAGCGTGGTGGAAAGCGTTCCTCCCCGCAGGGACGCGCCGGTGGGCAGTACAACGCCCAGCGCGGGCAGCATGGACTCCAGATCATCCACGGGCATGCCTTGGGCGTTCAGGGCCATGTGCAGGGTCGTGTCCTGGCCTTTTGTCTGGAAGGTGCCTGTGAGCTTTGCGACGGCCTTGCCTACGGATACATCTCCCTGCTGGAGCGTACCGCTTTGTTGTTGCTGGTCATAATTCACGGTATATTTCAGCGAGACCGGCCGCGTGGCGGGAGAGCTTTTCGGCACCAACTGCAGTTTGGCCATGTTGGCGGTTCCGCTGCTCTGTGCGGTCTTTCCGTCGGAGATCAATGTCCCGTCGAAATCCGCCAATCCGGCGATGCCGGAGGCCGGATCAATAAGTCCCGATTTTGATAAGTCCAGTTGCTTGATTTTTAACTGCGCTTGCAGCGGGGTTGCGGACGCATCATCGGGATTGATTGGGCCGGCAGTGCCCTCCAAATTCAGCGTGCCAGTTCCGGGAAGAACGGCAGCAAGCGAAAAAGGGAACTGGGAATTGAAGGAGAAATTTTTAACGATAACGTTCACCTGCGGATAGACGCGAATTTTCCCAGGGGCAGCGGCGTCGCCGATGGAAACTTGCCCGTCCTCAATGCTGAGTTTCCCTACAGCGAGATTGTTGGTGAAGGAGGAGTCGGAACTTCCGGAAGGCTTTGGTTCGCTTGCGCCGGCCGGAATTGTTGCAGCAGGAGCCGGGTTGGTTCCGCTAGCGTTAGCGGTGCTTGCGTGATTGGATCCCAGGCTGGAAAAGTTCCACTTTCCCGAGGCCGTGCGCAGCAAGGTTACCTGCGGTTGCTGCAGAGTCAATTCCGTCACATGAAGCGTCTTGGAAAAAATAAGCGGCGCCAAATCAACGCCGACTTTCAATCCCTTGGCCTGAATGAATGGAGCACTCGAGATTGAGGGATCGTCGGCGATGGAAAGATTGTCAGCAGAGATCCCACCGCTCAGGATGGAGAGCTTGAGGTTGCCGATTTTGACCTGGCGGCCGAGCGCGGAGGTGAGTTCCGCTTCAATCGTCGGACGGAATGCATTCACGTCAATGACGAAGGGAAGCGCGATAACAACCACAACAAGCAGCGCAATAACGATTGCAACGATTTTCCATGCCTTCATAACCATCCTCCGTACAGAAGCTTACTCCTAGGATGTCTGTTAGTGTTGACAGGTGATCTCTGCGGTTGGGACGAAACACCGGCGAGTATTTAAAACGAACCCTTAGGAGGTCCCGGCTGCTGAGCCGGAGTTCCCGAGAGCTTCCAGCACGTCCACGGCAGCGGAATACCGCCCCATAGGCGCACTGATTTGAGCCCCCTGCACCACGCCGCGCACGGCCATCAGCATTTCACGGGCGATGGCGACACCTTCCTCGCGGGCGGCCTCAGGGGTCTTGGCGTTGGTCATTCTTTGAAGGATGGAGTCCGGCACCGATACCCGCAACTCATTTTTCATAAACTCAGCATTGCGTGCGCTTTGCAGAGGCCAAATCCCGGCAATCACCGGGATACGGAACTGCTCAATCCGCTTAAGAAAAGTCTCCAGCAGGCACAAGTCGAATACCGGTTGCGTGACGGCGTACTCGGCTCCGGCCTGCACCTTGTATTCGAATCTCTTGATCTCTTCGTCAAGATTTTGAACTCCCGGGTTTGCGCCCACTCCAATGACGAAACCCGTACCTGTGCCTAGCGGGTTGCCGCCGATGTCCTGGCCCCGGTTCAGATTGTGGACAATATTCACCAGCCCAATCGCATCCACATCGAATACTGCGGTAGCATCCGGATAGTTGCCCATCTTCGGAGGATCACCGGTGATGCAAATTAGGTTATGGATTCCCGTCGCGGAAGCTCCCAGCAAATCTGACTGGATGCATAAGACATTCCGGTCGCGGCAGGTATAGTGCAGCACAGCTTCAATTCCCACCTGTTGCTGCATCAGCAGCGACAGTGCCTGGTTGCTCATGCGGGCGGAGGCACGGGGGCTGTCAGGAATGTTGATGGCGTCCACGCCCACCGATTTCAAGAACTTTCCGCCCTCCAGTTCTTTGAGGACGTCAGTCCCCTTGGGAGGGACGATTTCAACCATGGTGACGAATTCACCCGCCGCGATTTTTGCCCCGAGGCGAGAGCGTTTTTCCAGCGGCACGGCGGGTGCCGACTTCGGCACCGCCTCGCCTTTCACCGCGACGGTGGCAGCCTTCGTCCGCGCCTCTCCAACGCGCAATGCATTTTTCATCACTCGGATATGGTCGGGCGTGGTCCCGCAACATCCCCCCACCAACCGCACGCCAGCGGCGACAAATTTTCGCGCATAGCTCGCCATGTATTCCGGCGAGCACAAATAAATGTTCCGGCCATCCACGGAGCGCGGAATGCCGGCGTTCGGTTGCGCAGCGAGCGGCAGGGAAGTCGCAGCCCGGATTCTCTCCACAGCCTCTAACATGGCGACCGGGCCCACGCTGCAATTGCAGCCGATTACGTCAGCGCCCCATTCTTCCAGGCGCGGAGCGAAAATTTCCGGAGTGGAACCATCAAGAGCGTTGCTGTCTTCATCCACCGTGACTTGCGCGACCAGCGGGATCTTCGCATCCACATCGCGCGCGGCTAGCAGTGCCTGATGTAACTCCTCGATATAACCGAAGGTTTCAAACATCAGGAGATCCACGCCTCCCTCAATCAATGCCGCAATCTGCTCCCGGAAAGCTGCGCGGGTCTCTTCGAAAGACGTCTTGCCAAGCGGCTCAATCCGAATTCCTAGCGGCCCCACAGAGCCGGCCACCCATACGTCGAAACTCTTAGCGGCTTCACGCGCCACACGGGCTCCAGCAAGGTTAACGTCTTTTACTTTGTCGCCCATGCTGTAGCGGCCCAGACGGAAGCTGTTGCCACCAAATGTATTTGTTTCAATGATTTCCGCGCCAGCCTGCAAGTATTCGTGGTGGACGCCGCGAATCAGCTCAGGCTGTGAGAGGTTCAGCTCGTCATAGCTGCGATTGATGAATACGCCTTTGGAGTAAAGCAATGTCCCCATGGCGCCATCGCACAATATTGGGGAGGTTTTCAGGCGTTCTAGGAAATTTCTAGGCATTCTGTTGAGGATACAAGATACTTTTCACTTTTGCATTAGCGTGCTGGTTGCTCTCTGCAGGGTACGCGCGACGTTCTCTTTGTTATAATCCCGTTGTTATAATCCCGTTTCTTGCATCTAAAAGTTATATCCTTTACAGGTTTTGGAGTTCCAGTTTTGAATAAATCCCTATTGGTTGCCTTACTGGCAATGGCTTGTCTCGGGTTAGCGTCCTGTGGTGGCTATTCGAACCCGAGTGCTCCTGGCGGAGGCACTGGTGCGAATGGTTTGCCGCCCAGCGGACTCAAATTTCGGGCTTTCGTTTCCAATCCCGTTCAAACTACAGGTATTGGCAACGTGGCGGTCCTTAACATTGTAGACGCGCGATTGGACGAGTTTACGCGCTTCGATGCTAGCGTTTCACTTGTTGGGACGATTCGGGAGCCGCAGCGAATGGTATTGTCCCCCAATCGCACGCTGACCATAGTGTTCAGCCCCACTGACGCAGCCATCGCTGTCATTGATAACGCGACCGAAGCCCCGAACACAGGCACCGCCTCTACGACGACTCAGGGCACGATAAAACTCGCAGGACTGACCGAGAGCATTGTTCTGGCTCCAGTCGCCACACTTGGATACGCGGCCG
>JANWKU010000216.1 GCA_025451215.1 Terriglobales bacterium | reverse complement strand
GTTCGCGCGCCTCAAATCCGGGGACGCATTGCAGTTAGGCGCTTCCGCAGTCACTTTGCACTTTGTCACGGATGAGATGGAGAGCACAAACTTCTCCTTCCTTGAACAAGTCTCCCTGTCAACTTCAAAGTCCGACATCGAAAAATTGAGTTTGTTCTTGCAAGCTGTAAAGAGCCTGAGTTCCAGCCGCATGTTGACGGATGTACTGAGCAGTATGCTGGAATACACTCTCCGCATCACCCACGCCGAGCGTGGATTTGTTTTTCTCGGCGACACACCTTCAGCCCTGAAGCTTGAATGCGGGCGAAATCACGATGGAACGGTTTTGGCTTCCGTGACAGGCATTTCGCAATCCATTATGCGGGATGCAGCGCAATCTGGTTTGGATTTCATCCTTGGGGATGCCACTCGTGACGGCATGGCGCTGGGCCGCGAGAGCATTCTGACGCACGAATTACGCAGCGTTATCGCCATCCCTCTCAGAAGCCAAAGCCATGACCGCATCTTTGGCCTGCTTTATCTGGATAGCCGGTTGCAAACCTGCGACCTCAGTTCGATTAGCAAAGAGATTCTTGGCGCGATCGCAAGAGAGGCCGCAACCCTGGTTGAAAACGCTTACATGGTGCAGGCTGAGCAAGCGGCTGGCGTGCTCCGAAAAGAACTGGAGATTGCCGCGGGAATTCAAGGCAGCATCATACCCCGTGAAATTCCTCAAGTACCCTGCGCAAAGATATTGGCAAAGATCGCCCAGTGTACGGAAGTTGGCGGCGATTTTTACGATTTGATTCCCGTGACGGATGGAATTGTCGCCATCGTCGCTGACGTATCCGGGAAAGGAATGGCTGCGGCGATTTTGGCATCCGTGATCCAGGGCATGATTTATGCGCAGATTACTACCGGCGCTTCGCTGGTGGAGTGCGTTACCGCCGTCAACTCATTCCTATGTTCCCGCGTTTCTGGACGAAAATACGTAACGCTTGCTGCCCTGCGCATCACTTCAGGTAAGGGAACTATTGAAATCGTCAATGGCGGGCATGCAACTCCGGTCATGCTCCTGCCGGATGGCACGATCAAAATGATTGAAGATGGCGACGTGCCCGTAGGTCTTTTCGAAGACGCCAAATTTCACGCCATCGAGCTGGCAGCTCCTCCGGGTACCCGCATTGCTCTGATGAGTGATGGGTTAAGTGAAGCCGAAGACAACGAAGGCAAAGAATTTGGCTGCGATGGGATAACAAGTTATTTGGCAAGCCCGAATCCAATTGATGCGATTTTTGCTGCAGTGGACGAGTTCTGCCAAGGCCACCCCCCGCGCGACGACAGAACGCTGCTTGTAATTGAGTGTTGTTAGAAGATATTCGGGGCGGGAAATCGGGTTTCTGGGATTGGTTTGCACGATGGCCCTCCTTCCGCGGCAAGTATAGTGACCGGGAACCTACTTTTTTGATGACGCTACTTCCATCGGCTACGCTACTGTGGTCAATGATGGAGCTCGGCTGCCTGTAGGAGTAAAGCTTCGAAATGAGCCGCCTTGGCTGAGATAATCGACCACAATCCACGCGGCTCCGGCGATGGCCAGATTCTCAGCATTGCCGACCCAATTCATCGAATTATGCGATCCGGCAAACGCCGCAGGCAGCCATATAAGGAATTGAAAGCCGAGGATCATAGCGACGATTAAGCGACAGGCAAGAAGCGATAAGTGTCCGGAAAGTAAAGCGATGGCCGCGAAAGCGAAAAAGATCGTGGTCGCTATTGCCCAGAACATTTGTCCTGGAGGGACCCACTTGGGGACGAAGCTGGCTGTGGCGGATAGATAGAAGAGCTGTTGCAGCGTGAATGAGATAACGCAGATTCCGAACAAGATATATCCGACGCGGGAAATTCTTGCCGCACGATTCGAAACGCTGCTGCTGAACATCCCGTAAATAATCATGGCACCAGCGACCTGGGACAATTGCTCAAAGACGTTACCGTAGCGATCGTATACCAGGGGTTCCGCGATAACACGAGGTACCCAGAGCAGCGCGAAAATAAAAAAGAGAATGCCCAGCGCGAGGGCCCCGATCCGCGCCGTTTTGCGCCACTGAATCGCGATTCCTCCCAAGATTTCGACCGCAGCGGCGATGTACACGAGAAGCTCGCGGTGCGGGACATTGCCAAGCGCCTGGATCTGCTGCCAGGGCGCCCCAAAGTCATGCCAGATCAAGCTGGTTGCTCCAAAGCCGATAGCCGCCAGTCCAAATACGTGACGTCCGAGAGAAATTTTTGTCATTTTAGCCATGCAGCAGGTTTTGCATTCGACTGGCGTGTTCTGAAACCGATGAATACTAACAAGGCAACAAATCTTTGCAATAGCCACACTCGCTAGAAACGGTATAGCCATTTTGTTAATGAGATGTTAGAAAGAGTGGCTCGTTTGGGTCGGGTGAAGCCGCCATGATTTTCTACGACTAAGGGTTACCTGTGGGCATTTTTGGCTAAATATCATCGGCTCTTTTGCCGATTAATTCAGCGTGACTCTCTCATCGCGCTCTTATAAAGGAGCTCTCATCGCGTCCGGTCTTGTGGGCGCCATACTACTATGGGCGCTGGGTTTTTCGCCCTGGGCTAACTCCGTCTTATCCCAACGGCACGACCGCATCCGCGATTTGCAACAGCTTCCCATTGGCAATGTTACGCACCTGCAAGGCGTTGTAACCTTTGCAGACCATCTTGGAAAAAGATTTTGGATTCAGGACAACACGGGAGCAATCGCGATTGATCAGGATCCTCAGCAATATGGATTGCGCGGTGGAGAGACGGTCAATATCAACGGTAAAAAAACACATGCATACGTCCCTTACAGTGGCCCCAGTAGCGTTGACCTTACCGATCTAAAAATTTCACTGAATAGAACACACCTGGAACTTCTTCCTCCTGCAATCGCATCTTTTCGGTCTCTACCGGAGAAAGAAAAAATTGGAATACGTGTTCAGGTTGTAGGAGTCGTCCATCAGATCACGCGAGATTCTCTCGGCCATGATCAAATCACTTTGGGAGAATCCGGACGGGAAATCCCGGCAAGAATTGCCGACAACAAAACTGACTTGTCAAAGTTGCTGAATGCCAAGGTCCGCGTCGTTGGCGTTAGCGAATCCATCTACGACGAAAATGGACGCCCCCAGGACAGGCACCTTTGGATTCAAACCAGTGACGACATCCGCCTTGAAGAACCTGCTCCAAAAGACTCTCCGCTGTATTCAATAAGAAGCCTCTACCATGATTTTAAAAAGACAGCGGAACATCGCATCCGGCTGCGCGGTGTGGTAGGAAGTGCACTAAATGCAAATCGCCTGATGCTTGAGGACAAATGGGGCGCTGTTGCTTGCAGTTTTGATGTACCCACTGCTCTCGCTCCGGGAAGCACTGTTGAGATTACCGGCTTCCCGGTTGCGGATGGTTTGCGCGTGGATGTTCTTCATTCCGTCGCCAAAGCGATTCCCTCACAGCAACTGGAAGGTTCTCAAAACGAGCAGTTGCCAACACTCTCGTCAGTGTCAGCGGTTCATGGACTCGATGAGAAACAAGCAGCCGAAGCTCTACCAGTCAAACTTACAGGCGTCATTACTTATAACGACCCCGATTGGGGTCAACTGTTTTTTCACGATTCCACTGGCGGCATCTATGTGAAATATCCTGGATCCACCGCGCTGCTCCAGGGGCAGAAGGTGACGATAATAGGAATCACTAATCCAGGGGACTATGCTCCCGTTGTCATTGCTCCAAAGTTTATTGTTTTAGGCAGCGGCTCATTGCCGCGTCCGATCCCAGTGAACGCAACGGAAGCATCTTCAGGAATTCTGGATTCTCAATTTGTGGAAGTTAAAGGAGTAGTCCACCCTCTAAAGAATGAGGAATCCAGGCACCTGACTTTTGAACTGTACTCTCCCTTCGGACAAATACACGTTTACACGAATCCGACTTTTATCGGAAAAGATCAGCTTGCCAATCTCGTAGACGCAACGGTACAAGCCGAAGGTGTATTTGGCACCGTCTTTAATTCTCGCCGGCAGCTTGTGGGATATCAATTATCCATTTCTTCCGTCAAAGACCTTCGTGTCCTCGCGCCAGCTGATCAAGATCCGTTTCAGAAAGTCATCACTCCCATCAATCATCTCCTCCGCTATTCGCCTCATGCCGACTCCAGCCATCGCATAAAAGTTAAGGGATCGGTCACCATGCTCGGCAGGGGCTTCTTCTATCTTCAGGACGATACCGGAGGAGTGGAAGTCCAGGGCGATACCCATTCCATTCATCTTTCCGATCAAGTGGAAGCTGTAGGCTACGCCTCCGCCGGAGGAGGTTACTCCCCTGTCTTGATAGATTCCGCCGTCCACGTGATTGGCCATAATGCGTCGGTGAAAGCGACAACAGTCACTGCGGAATCCAGCTCCATGGGACAGTTCGACTCCCAACTAGTCACGCTGGAAGGCCGCCTCATCAGCGTTCTCGATTCATCGAACGGAAAAAGTTTGATACTACAAGCTGGCGCGCGCACCTTCAGGGCGCAGCTTGATTCGCTGGATACCACCCAGCCCTTGCCTGAACTCACAAGCGGCAGCGTTTTGCGCCTTACAGGTATTTGTTCCCTTCAAATAAACCCGCAAAAAATTTATTTGATTCTCGCGCAGGAACCAATTGGCTTCAACATCGTCCTGCGTTCTCCCGCGGACGTACAAGTTCTGCAACCGGCTCCGTGGTGGACAGCGCAGCATGCCCTCTCAGTGCTCGGCATTTCATTCTTAACCATCCTCGTAACATTTGTTTGGGTCACATTGCTGCGGCGGCGCGTACACAGCCAGATGATCGCCCTGCAAAAGGCAACGGAAAAAGCAAAAGCGGTTCACGATTTGACCGGTGCCATGCAAAAAGTCACGCTGAAAAAAGATTTCTCCGGAAAAGTTTCCGTCGGCGGCGACGACGAAATCGTGCAGCTGGGAATTGAATTCAACAAAATGCTGGCTGAACTGAAAAGTCGCGACGCCGCCAAGAAACGAGCAGAGGAAAAATTGCAGTATCAGGCGCTTACCGACGAACTTACCGGACTGCCCAACCGGCGCCTTTTGTCCGACCGGCTCATGCAGACGCTCGCCCTGGCCAAGCGCCGGGAGAAAATTGTCGCCGTCCTCTACATCGATCTCGATGGCTTCAAGTTAGTGAACGACAGCCTGGGCCACATGGTAGGCGATATGTTGCTCGGCCAGGTTTCAGAGCGCCTGCAATCCCGCATTCGCCAATCCGATACACTTGCCCGCCTCGGCGGCGACGAATTCACGGTTGTCCTTACCACGCTTGAGTGCAAGGAGGACGCCGGCCGGGTCGCAACCAATCTTCTGGAAGCGCTCAGCAAACCGTTTTTTCTTGAGAGCCATGAAGTCGTCATCAGTGCCAGCGTCGGCATAAGCCTTTATCCGGAAAACGGCGCCGACGGGATCGAACTTCTCCAGCAGGCTGACAGCGCCATGTACACTGCCAAGCGCAACGGCAAAAACCAATTGTGCTACTACACAGCGGAACTCGGATCATTGGTTCGCGAGCGCCTCAGCCTGGAGAATCAACTGCGCGGAGCCATGGCGCGCGGCGAAATCGCCGTACATTATCAGCCGGAATTCGACGTGCTCTCCGGCCGCCTCATTCGCTTTGAGGCCCTGGCCCGCTGGACCCACCCCACGCTGGGCGTGATTCCCCCATCCAAGTTCATCCCCATCGCGGAAGAGAGCGGACTCATCATTCCTTTCGGCGCATACATCATGGAGCGCGCCTGCGCCGAAGCCGTCAGCTGGCAGGGCCAATCCCCGGAACCGATTCAGGTTGCCGTGAATGTCTCCAGCATTCAATTCATGCGCGAAACGTTTGTGCAGGAAGTTTCCGATATCCTGCGCCACACCGGGCTCAAGCCGAACCTTTTGCAAATCGAACTGACGGAGTCCGTCATGCTGCATGGCGCGGAAAAAGCCGCAGAAGTGATGCGCGAACTCGGCGCTCTCGGCGTCAGCATGGCCATCGACGACTTCGGTACCGGATACTCCTGCTTCAGCTACCTTCCCAAGCTGCCATTCAACGCGCTGAAAATCGACCGCTCATTCGTGAAGGAACTCGAGTACCGCCCTGAAACCAAGGCCATGGTGCAATCGCTAGTGACGCTCGCCCACAACCTCGATATGCAGGTGATCGTGGAAGGCGTCGAAACTCCCGAGCAACTGGCCATGATCAAACAGTTCGGAGGCAACGAAGCCCAGGGATACCTCCTCGGCAAGCCCACCGCCGATCCCTCATCGCAACTAACCCGCTGGCGCGAATCCCTCGGCCAACTCCATCCCACCGTAAAACCCAAAGCGTAATGATGAATGAATGATCCCGCATTGATCATTCTCCGAATTGCTGACGGCTAGTCGCAGCAGTGAAAGATGGGATTACCCCCTCCCCCTATTTGATCCGAGGAATCTGGTTGCCCCACCCTTAACCGCGCTTTTTGCGGTTAAGGTGGGATTTGGGGGTTGATTTTGTCAAGTGGGCGACGCTTAGCCTGCACTGAGCGGAGTTGAAGGGCGCTGCGATGAAGCCTTCCCAACTTTGCCATTCGAAGTGGGGGCTTTGTGTTTTCATTTCGCGACTATCCGAGGCAGTAGTTTCTGAGTTTTAATTGGATACCTCAATCGTAACTCACTTTGTTCAATGCTAGTCTTTGTTTGGTGCAAACATAATCGACGAACTACAATTCATCAATATATTTATAAAAGGAACTTTACTTGGGGAAAAATCTACTTCCCGATGACATCCGGGCTACTTACCAAGTAGAAGAGCGACATCACGCTTGTTCTATTCTCAAGACAGATTTTCCGGAACAATGGAAAGATCTCATTGCTGTTCTCCGCGAATTCAAATTGCGCAAAAGTCATATTGCAATGAAGGGTGGCAACAAATCTCCCATTTCGAGGGCTATAGATGGTCTTTTCTTTGAACGTTTTTGGATTGAAAAAAGCTTTGATATCAAGGTTACTGCTGATGGCGACGAAACCCTCGCTCCGACCCACCATGTTGACTATTACAAAAATCGTGTTGCAGTAGAAACCGAATGGAACAACAAAGATCCATTTTTCGATCGAGATCTAACGACGTTTCGTTTGCTTTTTGAGTTGAACGTTCTCAGTGTTGGGATCATCATTACTAGAGCGGACGAATTGCAGGCTCTCTTCATGGAACTTGGGAAACCTACCGCAGCCGGCCAATCAACAACCCACATGTCTAAACTGATCCCAAAGATGTACAATCGTGCGTCTGGCGGTTGTCCCGTTCTTGCACTTGGAATCACGAAGAAGAAATACGATGCCCATACGTAAGTTGACAGATCCCCGAGTCAGGGTAAATCTGGAGAAGATGACTCTCACTCCTGAATCGGTAGGCGAATACGCGGGAAGATTCGGGACAATTCTTGCAGATCCTCCTTGGCGGTTTGCAAACCGAACGGGCAAAATGGCTCCCGAGCACAAGCGTCTTCATCGTTATCGAACCATGACGATTGAAGAAATTTGTGCTCTTCCGATCTCGAAAATTGCTGCCGAAAAGTCCCATCTTTATCTTTGGTGCCCGAATGCTCTATTGGCGTGGGGGTTGCAAACGATGGAAGCATGGGGTTTTGAATACAAAACAAACATCGTTTGGCTCAAAATAAGGAAAGATGGTGGACCTGACGGGCGTGGGGTTGGGTTTTACTATCGTAACGTGACCGAACTTGTTCTTTTTGGAACACGCGGCCATTTGCGAACAGCCCAGGCAGGACGCAGGATGGTGAATGTCATAGCGACGATGAAGCAACGACATTCCCAGAAGCCCGATGAACTGTACGACATGATAGAGCACTGCAGTCCAGCTCCTTTTTTGGAATTATTTGCACGCAGTGTCCGTAGAGGATGGACGCAATGGGGGGATGAAATTCCTCCGGGGCGGGCCAATATAACAAAGGAAAAGGTAATGCCAAGACCAATGGAAGGCGGCATGATACGTCCATATCGGATGCCCCAATTACCGCTCCCATTACACTGATAACCTGACTTCACTGCTCTGCAACAAAAGCCCCGCTTGCGCGGAGCTTTTTATCTGCCTGGACGGCTAGTACCGTGTTCACCTGGCATCGGAACGCCGAAGGTGGCTCTGCCTGTACGAACGGTCCACCACGGTGGATAGCGCAAACGCGCGCGCCCGCCTTCTAACTACGACCCAAACGTCGCCGTAGCGTCGGCGTGTGCTTTCCTATCACCGGAAGTTTTGGTTGGCTTGCGGCGGCCGAAGAAGCCTTCTTTTGTCAGCCGAAAAATTGTCCGCCAATTTTGGCCAACAACTTTTACCCACGCAAACTTTCCCATCATGGGGAAATAGATGCCCCGGAAACAGAGGCGAGCGACGAAAATGTTGATGCGGTAACCCAAAGGCTGGTCATCAAGCGATTCCACGGCGTGCGCCAGCGCGGCGGGACTATAGGCGTGCTCCCATCCGTACTTCACTTCATCATGCGCTTCCTGGATGCTCATCTTTAATGGCGTGTGCGCCATCGCGAAGGGAATGAATTCCTTCCAGTGCTTGGGACGCGTGAGGCGTCCGGCAACTTCGAGGCGCTTATAAAGAGGAGTGGAAGGCAGCGGCGTGAGCAGCCCAAAGATGGGCAGTCCGGGCGGCCATGTGCGGACTTGCTGGAGCGTGCGCTCGGCCACGCCCACGGTGTCGTTATCCATACCAAAAATAAATGAGGTGATGGCGTACACGTTGCGTTGCGCCAGGCGGTCGAGCACAGCAGCGTACTCGCCGGGTTTATTGAATCCTTTATTCACGTCTTTAAGATTGGTGGGATCAATGGACTCCATGCCAATGAAGACCCACTTGCCGCCGGAAGCGGCGATGAGGTCCACAAGTTCTTCGTCGCGCAGCAGGTTGGCGCTGATTTG
>JANWKU010000215.1 GCA_025451215.1 Terriglobales bacterium | reverse complement strand
GATCGCTCTACGAAAGATCGGCGCAGGCAAAAGTGTCATATTTAAAGTGGACCTGCCTGAATCCATTTTCCAAAACGGGTTCGGGCTGGCTCTACCAGTTGTGCATGGTGCCGTCCGTCTTGCGGTTGACCGGAAGATAGGCGCGCTCGTAGGGATACATCGCGGCCAAAGTTTCGTCAATGTTCACGCCCAGTCCTGGCTTGTCTCCGGGATGCATGGTGCCGCTTTCGAAAGTGTAGGCATGCGGAAAGACTTTATCGGTTTCAGGAGAGTGCCGCATGTATTCCTGAATGCCGAAATTGTGGACGCTGAGGTCAAAATGCAACGCGGCCGCCATACACACTGGACTTAAATCCGTGGCGCCGTGCGAGCCGGTGCGCACCTGATACATCTCCGCGAGGCTGGCAATTTTGCGAAGGTGAGAGATGCCTCCCGCATGTACGACCGTGGTGCGAATGTAGTCAATGAGTTGCTCTTCAATTAGTTGCTGGCAATCGAAGATGGTATTGAAAACTTCTCCCACGGCAAGCGGCGTGGTCGTGTGTTTGCGAATCAGGCGGAAGCTTTCCTGCAACTCAGCGGGCGTTGGGTCTTCGAGCCAGAAAAGGTGCGCGGGTTCGAGTTCTTTCCCTAAGCGCGCGGCTTCAATCGGAGTGAGCCGATGGTGCGCGTCATGGAGCAAATGAATATCCGGTCCAAATTCTTTTCGCAAACGAGAAAAAAGTTGCGGCGCAAAATTTAAATACAGTTCGGTGGACCACAAGTTTTCCGGAGGAGCATTTTTTTCCGCAGGCTCATAATACATGCCGCCGCGCCCCACGCCGTATGTGCTCGACATGCCGGGAATTCCCGATTGCGCGCGAATGGCTTTGTAACCGAGATCGATATAGTGCGCCACGGCTTTTACCGTGTCTTCAATGTCGGTGCCGCTCGCGTGGCCGTAAACCAAAACGCTGTCGCGCGAGGCCCCTCCGAGGAGTTGATAAACCGGCGTGTTTAGGCTTTTTCCCTTGATGTCCCACAAGGCGGTATCCACAGCGGCGATGGCGGACATTGTTACCGGGCCACGCCTCCAATACGCTCCTTTATATAGGTATTGCCAGATGTCTTCGATGCGGCGCGCGTCGCGACCAATGAGCAGGGGCAGAACGTGATCGGTGAGGTAGCTGGCCACAGCGAGCTCGCGCCCGTTCAAAGTGGCGTCGCCGAGTCCGTACGTGCCGTCTTCAGTCGTGAGTTTCAGGGTGACAAAATTTCTTCCCGGACAGCAGACAATTACCTTGGCGTCGGTGATTTTCATTGGGTTAAGAAAGCAGACTCAGGATTTTCCAAAAGAATGAACGTATGCTACCAAAACTTATGATAAATTTTTTGCTGCTGAAAAAGTACGGGGGTCGAACAATATGAAGCAACAGCGGCGCGGCTTGGTCTTCGGAACTCTTCTTGTGTGGATTCTGCTCTCCAGCCTTTTATATGCGGAAGACGGAGAGAAAGCTTGGCTGCAATACTCCGAGTTGGATGCGAAGCCCGCGCAGCAATATAAATCCCTACCCGCAGCGGCCGTTGCGCTGGACGATTCTGCCGCGCTTAAGAGCGCTCAAACCGAGTTGATTCGGGGCATCCGAGGAATGTTGGGTCGGACATTGCGCGAGGAAAACAAAATGCCGCAGGAGCCAGCGATTGTGCTCGGCACATTGGAAGAAGTGCAACAACTCGATCCCACAATTAAGCCAATGCATAAACTCGATGCCGACGGCTTCTGGATCACGAAGGCGCGAGTCCGCGGATTTTCCAGCATCGTGATTACCGCCGCCAGTGATCGCGGTGTTCTGTATGGAGTGTTTACGCTGTTGAGCAAGATTGCTCAACAAGAGAGTCTGACAACGCTAAATGAATTTCAGCAGCCCTATGCTTCCATTCGATGGGTGGATCAATGGGACAATCCCAAGGGGACGATTGAGCGCGGATACGGCGGTCCGTCTATTTTTTTCGAGAATGGAAGCGTTCGCGCCGACCTCACGCGGGCTAGCGAATATGCGCGGTTGCTGGCGTCCATTGGAATCAACGGATGCAACATCAACAACGTGAACGCTGATTTGGGCACATTGCAAGATGATTTTATTCCGCAACTGGCGCGCGTGGCGGATGTCTTTCGTCCGTGGGGCGTGAAGCTTTCCATCTCGGTTGACCTGAGCAGCCCGAAAGCGATCGGAGGGCTGGATACATTTGACCCGCTGGATCCGAAAGTCGCGGCGTGGTGGAAAGACAAGGTAGATGAAATCTACAAGCAGATTCCTGACTTCGGCGGTTTCACCGTCAAGGCGGATTCTGAAGGAAGGCTTGGCCCGTCGAGTTATGGACGCACCCCTGCGGACGCCGCCAATATGCTGGCGCAGGCGCTTAAGCCGCACGGTGGCGTACTTTTTTATCGCGCGTTTGTTTACAACCATCATCTGGATTGGACAAATCCGAAGAATGATCGCGCACGTGCTGCCTATGACATCTTTCATCCGCTCGATGGCAAATTTGAAGACAACGTGATTATTCAGATCAAAAATGGCCCGATTGATTTCCAGGTGCGCGAGCCTGCTTCACCGCTGTTCAGCGGATTGGAAAAAACCAATGAGGCCATGGAGGTGCAGGTTGCGCAGGAATATCTGGGACAGCAGAGGCACCTTTGTTTTCTTCCTCCCATGTGGAAGGAAGTTCTCGATTTCGATATGCATGCAAATGGGGGGAATACTCCGGTGAAGGACCTGATCGCGGGGAAGACATTTCACCGTCCCATGGGAGGCATGGTGGCGGTGGTGAATGTTGGCATGGACGCAAACTGGCTGGGCAGCCATCTCGCGATGGCCAATCTTTACGGATATGGACGATTGGCGTGGAATCCCAACGTCAGTTCCAAGGCAATTGCGCAGGAATGGACGCGCCTGACTTTCGGCAACGATCCAATGGTGGTGCAGACAGTCACCGATATGCAGTTGGCCTCGTGGTCCGCCTATGAGGAATACACGGGACCGCTAGGGTTACAGACTTTGACGAATATTACCGGGCCTCATTACGGGCCTGGAGTTGAGGCCTCGGAAAATAACGGCTGGGGACAATGGCATCGCGCCGATCACAAAGGGGTCGGGATGGACCGGTCGGTCGCAACCGGCACCGGTTATGTTGGGCAATACCCAGGGGGCGTTGCAAAAATGTATGAGTCGGTCGCGAGCACTCCTGACAATCTGCTTTTGTTTTTCCATCATGTGCCTTACACGTACCAACTGCATTCGGGAAAAACGGTCATTCAATATCTTTACGACTCGCACTATGAAGGAGCGGCGCGAGCGAAGGAATTTGTCGCGCAATGGGAATCACTGAAAGGCCGCGTGGATGAGCAACGTTACGGGGAAACATTGACCAAGTTTGAGTATCAGGCCGGGCATGCGATTGTGTGGCGTGACGCGGTCGCGAGGTGGTTCGCCAAGGAATCGGGGATTCCTGACGCGAAGGGAAGAGTCGGCCATTATCCGGATCGAGTGGAAGCCGAGGACATGCAACTGGAGGGTTACGCGGCTGTGGATGTTACGCCGTGGGAAAATGCCTCCGGCGGAAAGGGCGTGGGGTGTGGCGCGCAGAGTTGCCGCGCGACTTTCAAATTTAATCGTCCGGCGGGATGGTACGAAGTGGATGTCCAATATTTTGATATGCCCACGGGTGAGGCAAAGTTCCGCGTGTACGTGGACGATCAACTGGTGAATGAATGGGTAGCCGACAATCATTTGCCGGCGAGACAACTGGGTGGAGACGCTTCAACACGACGTTGGATTGCCGGCTTGGCGCTGCGTCCCGGAGATACGGTTCGCATTGAGGGTGTGCCGGATGGCGGCGATCATGCGGCCTTGGATTACGCGACGATTTATAAAATGGAAGCGACGACAGCTGAAAAGTCCGCGCACGCGATTGAGCGCGTAGCCAATGGTCCGCGGCAATAAACGAGGCAAGTAGTTCAAAAGACGTGGATGCGACGGGATTGCGGCAGCCCATCACGAGCAACAAAAATTGGCAATTGTTCCACGACTTTCCCAAATTGTGCTTGACAAAAAGAAACGAGCCTTCATATAGTTCGAGGCACGAATTTAGTACGTCATGCGCAACAGCTCCAATATTGCGGTTGATAACATAGCTTCATGCGACGGATTGACTTTACCAACACGCAAGTGGCGTCGAGCGAGACGGCTCGCGATATTAACCGGGGTGTTCTGTTGAACTTAATCCGGCGGCGGCAACCCATTTCACGCGCGGACCTCGCCCGGGTCTCCGGCCTTCAGCGGAGCACCGTCTCCTTAATTACGGAGCAGTTGATCCGCGAAAAATGGGTGGTCAATGGACCGGTTGGTCGATTGCCGCGCGGCCGGCGGCCAACGTTTCTGCGGCTGAATGACCGGCGGGCAATTTTGGTGGCGGATGTTCGCCCCACGCAAACCACAATCGCGGTTGCTGATGTAAATGGCAGATTTTTATCGCAGGAAGCGATGCCCACCCCGGGAGATCCGCAAACTGCTGCCACTCACATCGCGGACAAATTCAAGCATTTGATGCAGACCCATTCCGGTCTCGTGTTCCAGGGAATTGGGATCAGCATTCCGGGACGTGTTGATCAGGTCACTCATCGGGTGATGTTCACTCCGAACTTGAAATGGCCGCAGTTCGACCTATTTGATTTGAAGGGTCCAATTGAGAAGGCAACTGGAATATCGGTTCAGTTAGAAAATGCCGCGAATGCTTGCGCATTGGCCGAAGTATGGTTCGGCCACATGGAAAAAGTTCACGACATGGTGGTTGTGACCATCGCAGAAGGCGTGGGCACAGGGATCTTTACGAACGGGCAATTGGCGCGGGGGTTGAATGGTATGGCAGGAGAATTTGGCCATGTGCCACTGGATCCGAATGGTCCCCTCTGTACATGCGGCGGCAAAGGTTGCTGGGAAGTGTATGCCTCCACCCGGGCCGCGCTGCGTTATTACCACGAGTCGAGCGCGACTCCGTATGACATGAATTTTCAGGATTTGCTGGCGTTGGCGGAGGGCGGAGATGAACTGGCGCTGCGTGCCCTGGACAAAATGGCTCACGCCATCGGCAAAGGGTTACGCATAGTGGTGGCCGGGCTCGCTCCGGAAGAGATCGTGATTGCGGGAGAATTCGCGCGACTTTGGGAGCGCTTCGGGCCAGTGATTGAGAGCGAAGTCGCGGCATCGGTTTTAGTAGGGGATCCACCCCGGGTTCGGCCAGCCTCCGATCCTGGGGTGGCCCGTTTACGCGGAACAGTGGCGGTGGTTCTGCAAAAACATTTCGGCCCTAAGGACCGCGACGCAGGGCAAGATAGGTTTGTAAGCATTCAGACGCACTGAAAGATGCGATTGCTACAAAGTCAGTAACGGGAAGCGCCGGGCACGGGGAGGCGTTAACCAAAAATACAGCTCGGAGAGGGCACATGTCTAACCACCCATTGAATGAAAAGAAGCGAGCATATAGTATGGGTCTCAAACAAATAATGCTAATTATGGTGGCATTGGTTCTGGGGGTATTTTTACTTCCTAGCCATGCTCAGGTTCTTTACGGTTCGGTAACGGGAAACGTTACCGATCCTAGCGGGGCCGTCGTGCCCGGAGCCCATGTGGAAGCGCTGAATGTGGCCACCGGTGTAAAACGGGACACGAGCTCGGATTCTAGCGGAATTTATAACGTCCCGGATTTGCTTCCTGGCGTTTACAAGATCACCATTTCAGCCGCCAACTTCGGCGGCGTGGCCACGGAAGGCGTCAGAATATCTGCGAACTCGATCACACGCGTGGATACGCACCTTAAGCTGGCGCAACAGACGGAGAGCGTAACAGTCACGGGAGCCGCGCCTGAGTTGCAGACCGATAAATCAGACGTACATACAGATTTGTCTGCCAACCAAATTGCCAATCTTCCGATTACTTCTTCGGTAGGTGGCCGAAACTTTCAATCGCTGCTGCGGGTGGTTCCGGGATTTGGAAATCTCACTGAGCAGAACTCGGCGGGCGCAAACCCGCAACGCGCCATGAGCACCAACGTTAACGGACAATCACTCCAAGGGATCAATACTCGTATTGACGGCGCACAGGATTCGTATGCATGGTTGCCAGGCAATGTTGCCTATGTGCCACCGGCGGATGCAGTGGAAACGGTGAACGTCGTAACTAACTCCTTTGATGCCGAGCAGGGCATGGCGGGAGGCGCGGCGGTCAATGTGCACATTAAGTCCGGAACCAACCAGTTCCATGGCGAAGGATTTGAATTCGGAACCGACAACGCGCTTAGGGCCAGAAATTACTTCCAAACGGATCCAGTGCGATTTCCGCACAAGAACAAGAATATTCTGAACCAGTACGGTGGAACTTTTGGCGGACCAATCATTAAGGACAAATTGTTTTTCTTTGGTGATTATCAGCGCACGACGCAACGCGGAATCGGGTCACCCACACTTACCTTGCCAACCATGGCCATGCGCGGCGGGGACTTCTCCGCATTTATTCCAGCGGGGCAGGACTGCAACACGGCGGCGGTAAAAACTGGATGTATCTTCAATCCGATTACAGGACTGGCTTTTCCTGGAAACGTGATACCTACCAACATGATTGACCCGGCGTCGTCAGCTCTTATGGGCTTGCTGCCATCGCTTCCAACTACCGCGCCGACCACAAATAACTACGTGGTTCACGGAGCTGGCGCACTCAACGTTGACGATACAGATGTCAAAATTGACTTTATCCCCAGCCAAAGGTCTACGGTCTTTGGCCGCTACAGCATATCGCGAAGCCACATCTTTGATCCTCCTGCTTTAGGCCCGGCGGATGGAGATGCGACGAACGGGGGCCAGTTGGGTAATGCGGACTCCCGCATTCAGAGTGTGGGTTTAGGTGGAACTTATACCTTCACTCCGAATCTCATCGCTGACTGGAACCTCGGGTTCACGCGCCAGCGCCTAGGGGCGACAGCGCCCGACATCGGGTCGGCTTTCGGCCTGGATACGTTGGGGATTTCCGGCACCAACAGTTTTGAAACTACTGGCGATCCAACTCTCTATAACGGAATTCCCGCATTCTTTACGACAGGCCTGGCAAACATTGGAAATCCCAATACTGGTAACCCATTCCTGTTCCGCGACAACCAGTATGTAGGCGGCGTGAACCTGAGCTGGAACCACAGCAAGCATGGCTTCCGGTTTGGCATGGAATACAACCACACGCAGATGAACCACTTTCAGCCGCAGGGTTCTGACGGCAACTTCACTACGGCCCGTGGTTCGTTCAATTTTGATGGGAATTTGACGGCCTTCGGCGGCACAAGCCCGACTAACCCAGCAAATTCCGTGGCCCAACTCTTGCTCGGGTTGCCCAACCGCGCGGGGAAGGCCACGCTGCTGAACAATCCGGATTCGCTGCGATGGTCGCAGTGGGCCTGGTACGCGCGCGATCAGTGGCAACTCATGCCGAAATTGACTCTTTCGTTGGGCGTACGTTGGGAATGGTACCCATTTGGCTATTCTGATAATGGCCGTGGATTACCTGTCTTTGATCCGACCACTGGGAACATATTGATCGGTGGTGCGGGTGGCGTACCGACTAACTCTGGCGTGGATGCCGGCAACGGCCAGTTCCTGCCGCGCATTGGTTTTGCCTATCGCTTGACCGAGAAGACGGTCGTCCGCGGCGGTTACGGAATGAGTGCGGACCCGAACAACTATCACTTCCTCCGGAACGCCTTCCCAAGCACTATAACTACAGACCCCGTTGGAAGTTCAACTGGAACCCCGGCGGAAATCAGCCTGACTGGAACCAATGCAGTTGGGCCGCTGGCGGGTCTGCCAATCGGATTGGCCCCGATTCTAGTTACGCCGTTGAGTACCGCTTCCGGTTCCATTCCGTTGCCGAACGGCGCGGGCACTAGAACCTGGCCTACCGACTTCCGGCGCGGCTATATCAACTCTTATAACCTGACCGTGGAACAGCAAATTGCTGGATTCGTGGCGGAGGCTGGATTTGTGGGCAATATGGCAGTGCGTCCACTGAGCAGCGTTAACATCAACTCATCACAGATTTGCCCGGCGACCCTTCCCGGAGGGGCTACCCGCAACTCAGCCAACTGTTTAGCGGATGGCTTTGGCCGCATTCTCAATGTGAATGGTCACAACTGGGGAGGCATCACTTCGCAGATACCATTCAAAAACAACTACTACGATTCGCTTCAGGCGAAGTTGTCTCGACACTTCGGTGGAGGTTCTACCGCCGGGCTTGCGTACACTTACTCGAAGGCCATCAACTATACGGAGAATGAAGACTTGAGCGGCTTGTTCGAGCATTTCCCGGCTTATTGGGACCTCGACAAAGCGGATGCCAGCTTTGACCGCACCCATAATCTGCAGGCTTATGTCGTATACAGCCTGCCCTTCGGACACGGACAGAGATGGGCAACCAGTGGAGTGGGGAACGCAATCGCGGGTGGGTGGCAGCTCAACACTATTGTGAGCCGATTGAGCGGCATCCCATACTCAGTGACGGCTAATGCAACTTTCTTAAATCCAGCAGTGCAGGATGGATTAAACAACACAACCGATCTGATCGCTCCATATCGCGTGCTTAACAGTAAACCGTTTTCTGGGGCTGGAACATGCCCGCTGGCAGACCTGTCATGCCACTATTTCGATCCGGCGGCCTTCGCGCAGCCTCAACTGGGAGTATTCGGAGACACCCGGCGCAATGAATTCCGCGGGCCGGGAATCTTCGATATGGATTTGAGCATTTTCCGTAATTTCAAAATTACAGAACGCTTCACATTCCAGTTCCGTGCGGAAGCGTTTGGCTTGACCAATACCCCACGCTTTAATAATCCAAACTCGGGGTGCGGATCAGCATCGGCTGGATCTGTCTGCTCCACCGCAGCGCAAACCAACAACTTCGGGGCCATTACAGCCACGAACGGAACGAGTGGAAGTAATTCCAGCACTGACGGCGCGCGCACCATCTGGTTCGCCGGCAAGCTGGTGTTCTAAAGAACCAAAAAACTGGTGGGGTCGCAAGGCCCCATCAGATACTTGATGTAAACGTTTTGATAGTAAGATGTTTCGGGTGCCGCGATCCTACGGCACCCATTTTGATTTCCACCCGCCGCTGGATAATTTCCAAAAAGGAACGCGATATTACGCTTTGTCGGCCCTAGTCTTGCCTGCAGGATGCATATGTGGGCCGCGGGCGATTGGGGCGAGAGTGTTGGTTTTTATCGCTATGGTGCACTTCTCTTCACCTAGGGGCACATCCGGAATTTTGGCGCCACCTCTACAGGAAATCCTGTACAGCCTATAGGAATTAATTGTCAAATCTCTGTCTCTTCCTTGACTGGCGCGGGTTTTGCTTGACTCTCATTGTCAATCAATGATATTTACTTGCGGCGCTGAACAAAGTAGAAAAATGCGCGCAATGGTTTGACCGCTCCCACGGTCAAACTCGACCTAAACGAAGTCTGGCCCCCATACGTGAGCTTGTCTTCGGAGCAATGGTGATTGTCAGGAACTCTTCTTTGAATAATGCAAGTCCCCGGAATTTTACCGAGAAAAAATCAATCATAGGAATCTGTGGAGGCGTGTAATGTCGTGCTTTGTCCGAGCTGTTCGAGCTGTTCGAAATTCCAGAATGTTTAGTTTTTTCACGACGTGTCTACTTGCACTCGCGTATTCGCTTGTTATGAGTGCGCCTGCGACTGCGCAGGTGGTGGCCAGCTACGATTTTGAAGACGGAACCGCGCAAGGATGGATTTCATTTAACGGCGCCAGCACGCCGGCGAACTCTACGGATGTTGCGCAATCGGGCACCCACAGCCTGTTAACGAGTACAAACTCGAGCGGCGCCAGCAGCGGCCCGAGTATCAATCTCGGCAAGGTGCTTCTGCCCGGCGCGAAGTACACACTTACGGGCTGGGTAAGGCTTAGCCCAGGCGAGACTGCCACCAACGCCAACTTCACAATCTTGCGGAGCGATCCTTCCTGCTCAGGGGGAACTTGCTTTGATACAGTCGGGCCTTTTCAGGTCGCAGTTACGGATTCCGGTTGGGCGCAAGTCGGGGGCAGCTATTCGGTGAGCCCTACCGCAACCGGTCTGACAATGTACACGCAGTTGGTAGGTCCCACGACGCCACAGAGCTTTTATCTCGACAATGTCGTCATCACGGAAACCGCGCCGCCACCAAGCGGAACGCCGGTCGCCACATATACATTCGCCGATGGAGTGGACGGATGGACGCCGTTTGGCTCACCAACCCTGGCGAGCACGGTGTCGCCTCTACCGGATCCGCTCGGCAATACGCACAGCCTGCTGACTTCGGGCCGAACGCAAACCTTCGAAGGACCCAGCCTGAATCTGTTAAATGTGAGCGGCATCGTCGCGGGAGCCACGTACAACGTAAGTGCGTACGTGATGCTTGCGAATGCGGATAGCAGCAATCCTACGGTGACCGTCACGACCAAGCGCACCGACTGCTCAACCTCCGATGGAGTCTTCAGCAACCTGGTTACCTCCAGCGCTCTCTCGAGCAGCGCTTGGACGCTTGTCCAAGGGACGTTCACCTTCTCAAACCTGCCCGGCCCGCCCACGGATCTGACACTGTTTTTCCAGTCCAGCAGCGCGACGGATTCGTTCTACATCAGCAATGTGGCCATCGGAGAAATTGCGCCGCCACCGTTGCCGGTGGACCAGCAGGATAACACCGGAATAAGCTCGACCTTTGAAGATGGGGGTACAGATGGCTGGGGCGGGCGTGCCGGAGCCACGGTGACTAACACTACGGCAGAAGCACACTCCGGAAGCAACAGCATTCTGGTCACGGGCCGAACTGCAAACTTCGACGGCGCGGCGATCGGCATCGAGAACAAGATGTATGTGGGGTCGCAATACTCCATCAGTGTGTGGGTGAAACTCTTGCCCACGGATGGCTCCTTGCACAACATCAACATGAGTCTGCAAACCTCATTCCAGGGACAGACGAGCTTCCCGGGCGTGAACGGATTCCCCGGCACACAAATGGCTGCGGACGGAGAGTGGCACCAGATTCTTGTCCCGAACTACACAATGGCGAGCCCGTACGATCCGGGATCAAAACCGATTCTGTACTTGCAAACCTTCCCGACCGGAACCCAGGCTAACCCTGATCTGGTGTCGTTCTATGTTGACGACTTCCAGCTTACGTTCCTGCCGCCGGCGAGTATTCAGACGGATATTCCTTCAATATTCCAGCGGCTCGGGCGCTTCTTCCCGGTAGGCGCGGAGATTGACACCAGCGATATCTCCGGACCACATCTTGATCTTCTCCTGAAGCATTTCAACAGCATCGTTTCAGGGAACGATATGAAGTGGAGTTCGGTAGAAAATACGAAGGGGGCGTTCACCTACGGCAACGCGGACCAGGAAGTGGGAACGGCAGTATGCCACAACCTGAAGGTCCGCGGTCATAACCTGGTGTGGGCAACAGGGGGGCAAACTCCATCCTATGCATTCGGCGATGGGACGAATTCCCCTGCGAACCAGGCTGTGGTCACCGCTAATATTCAGGAACACATCCAGAATGAAGTTCAGCACTTTGGCAACAAGGTGTATGTCTGGGATGTGATCAACGAGCCATTCGATCCGAGCCAGCCCGATTGTCTGGTCCACGGCCCGTTCTACAACGTGTTGGGCAAGAGCTATATTGACATCGCTCTGCAGGCGGCGCGGCAATACGCACCTCCGGGAACGCAGCTCTTCATCAACGACTTCAACACCGATGAGACGCCCAAATTGGCCTGCGTGATCAAGGTTGTGCAGGACCTGAAGAACCGCGGTATTCCGATTGATGGCATCGGACATGAAACTCACGTTGCCGTCAATTTCCCGAGCGTCCAAGCGGTAGCCGACGCCATCCGCAGTGTCCACAAGGCCTTCCCCGGCATTCATCAGCAGGTGACGGAAATGGACATCAGCGTGTACAACGGTGGTGACAATACCTCCAACTTCGGAGCCAATGGGGGCACCGTTCCGCCCGCCATCATTGCGCAACAAGGTTGGCTCTACTACAACTACTTCAAAGCCTTCCGCAGCCTGCGCGGCATCCTGGATGGGGTGACGTTCTGGGGCATGGCGGATGACAACACCTGGCTTTCGGGCTTCCCGATCAGCCGCCTGAACGAGCCGCTTCCGTTCAATGAGCAATTGCAGGCGAAGCCGGCTTACTGGGGAATCATCAATCGGCCACGCGAATTGCCTGGCTTTGGTCTGAACTTCCATATCACCGCGAAGACTGGACCGAAGAATGCCCGCGTATGGACCATCACTGCGAACAATCCGAGTGCGGGTACGGCCTATACCGTGCAGATCAATTCGTTCACAATCCAACAGCTGCGGGATAACAACGGCCGAGGCAGAGGCGCCCAACCATGCAGTCCGGTGGTCACGTCACCCTTAGCATTCCCGCTGGTTATCGGGGACATAGCGGCTGGAGGATCTGCAAGCACTACGATCAAGCTGGACTTCAGCACATGTCACAGTGACGCTCCGTTTGGCGTAGTGATGCCCTGGAGCCAAGCCATTGGCGCTGACACAGGTCAATTCGTTCAGGCCGTCTCTTTTGACGGCTTCGATCGCGACCAGGATGGCGATCATGACGCCGACCATGACCGGGATGGGGGACGCTACTAAGCGGTTGTAGTAGGTGGTTAACACGTCAATATTTCTGTGATCGAAAACAGAAAAATATCCGGCCGCTTGGAAAACAATCCAAGCGGCCGGTGATATTCTAGGGTGCCGGAATTCTTCGGCGCTAAGCAGCGCATTCTTTTTTAGGAAAAAACCTCTTACATAATGGGACATCCCTCGCTTGATTTGAGCTCGAAAATCGCTGTGGTTACCGGAGGAACCTCCGGAATTGGTTTAACTCTGGCCAAGGGGTTGGCTTTGGCTGGCGCGGACGTGGTTCCGACTGGACGCCGCGTGGAGCTGGTGAAGTCTGCGGCCAACGAAATTCAAAAACTGGGACGCAAGAGTCTGGTGCAGGCCTCCGACGTGACTGATCGGAAGAGTATGGATGCTCTTTTGAATGCGGTCTGCAAAGAGTTTGGAAGAGTAGATATTCTGGTAAATTCCGCGGGCACGACCAAGCGCACCCCCACGCTCGACCTTCCAGAAGCTGAATGGAATAACATTTTGGAAACCAACCTGACGGGGACGTTGCGCGCCTGCCAGATATTTGGGCGCAAAATGATCGAGCAAAAGTATGGGCGGATCATCAATATCGCCTCGCTTTCGTCATTTGTAGCGCTCTATGAAGTGGCGGCTTATGGCGCAAGTAAGGCAGCCGTAGGCGCTCTTACCAAATCACTTGCCATTGAGTGGGCGCAGCATGGAGTGTGCGTGAACGCCATTGCTCCGGGCGTGTACAAAACGGAACTGAATACGCATTTGCTTGAGGGCACAGCGCGTGGAAAAGAATTCCTGATGCGCACTCCGATGAAGCGTTTTGGAAAGCTCGATGAACTGGTAGGCGCCGCCGTTTTTCTTGCGTCCGACGCGGCAAGCTTTGTTACTGGACATTTGCTTGCTGTGGACGGCGGCTTTCTCGCCAGCGGGGTCAATCAATAATTTGCGTAGCATCGGATCGCTGGCCTGACAATAGGCTTTCATCAATCATTTTAATTTTTGACGAATGTGATTATTTTGGGGGACACATGAGACGAAATACGGCCATCTTATTCGCGGTCGCGTGCTTGGTTTTTTGCCAGTCCGTTATTGCCCAACAAGCGGCGCAACCAACCAGCCAGCAACCGGTGACGGGAGCGGTCTATCAGAATCCTCAACTCCCCACCGCGCAGCGGGTAGACGATCTTATTTCGCACATGACGCTGGATGAAAAAGTCTCGCAGCTAACTCATACGGCCGATGCGATTCCGCGTCTGGGCGTTCCGCAATATGACTGGTGGAATGAAGGTCTGCATGGCGTGGCGAGGGCCGGCTATGCCACCGTGTTTCCGCAGGCGATTGGCATGGCGGCGACTTTTGACGAGCCTCTGATGCACAAGATCGCCAGCGCCATCAGCACGGAATTTCGCGCGAAATATTATGCGAACGTGCGTCCTGACGGTTCAACGGAGTGGTATTACGGCTTGACGGTTTGGTCTCCGAACATCAACATCTTCCGCGATCCGCGCTGGGGACGTGGGCAGGAGACCTACGGAGAAGATCCGTTCCTCACTTCGCGCCTTGGTGTTGCCTTCGTAGAGGGCCTGCAGGGAAATGATCCAAAGTATTTGAAGACGGTAGCCACACCCAAACATTTCGGTGTGCACAGCGGGCCGGAGCCGACGCGGCACACAGTGGATGTGAAGGCGTCGCGGCACGATATGGAAGATACATACTTTCCCGCGTTCCGCGCAACGGTAATGGAAGGCAAAGCGGAATCGGTGATGTGCGCCTACAACTCAATCAATGGCGAGCCCGCTTGCGCAAACAAAGATCTATTGCAGCAGCATCTGCGCGGAGCGTGGAAATTTAATGGGTATGTAGTGTCTGACTGCGGTGCAATAACCGATGTTTTTGAAGGCCATCACTTTACCAAAAGCATGGAGGAAGGCTCCGCGGCGGCGTTCAAAACCGGGACGGACCTGATCTGCTCCTATCCGCCCGATCATGCGGGCTTTGAACGCGATGCTTTATTGAAGGCCGTGCATGAAGGATTTCTATCTGAGTCAGATTTGGACCGCTCTTTGCAGCGGCTTTTCACCGCGCGCTTCAAGCTGGGCATGTTCGATCCACAATCCATGGTGCCTTACTCTTCCATCAAGCCGGAAGAGAATGACAACGAGGAGCATCGTCAACTTGCGCTGCAAACCGCTCGGGAATCCATTGTTCTGTTGAAGAATAAAGGCAACCTGCTTCCGCTCAAAAAGACTTATGGAACGATTGCCGTGATCGGTCCCAATGCCGACAGCGTGGACGCGCTGGTGGGGAACTACAACGGCACGCCGTCGAAGCCCGTGACCATTGTTGAGGGAATTCGTAAGCGTTTTCCGCAATCGAAGGTTGTCTATGTGGAAGGCACGGGGCTGGTTGGTCCTGTGACCAAAGCAATCCCTTCCGATGTTTTATATACCGACGATTCGCGCACGGAGCATGGTTTAACGGGAGACTACTTCGCGAACCGCGATTTGCAGGGCCCGGCGGTACTTTCCCGCACCGATAGCAATGTGGATTTTGCCTGGAGCAACAAAGGAGTGACGCCGAAGCTCTCGCAGAATTATTCCGTCCGCTGGACGGGAGTTCTCGTCCCGGCGGCGGATGGGAATTATGTGGTCGGCTTTACCGGGCAGGACGGCTACCGGCTTTGGCTGGATGGAAAATTGCTGGTCGAAGACTGGACGCT
>JANWKU010000214.1 GCA_025451215.1 Terriglobales bacterium | reverse complement strand
GCATGGGACCTGGCGCAGGAATTTACCGAACCCGTATGCGCCATCATCAAACACACGAATCCATGCGGTACTGCAACGGCTAAGACGCTCGCTGAGGCTTACAAAAAAGCATTGCAGTGCGATCCGGTGTCCGCTTTTGGCGGCGTCATCGGCGTCAATACAGTGATTGACGGGGAAGCAGCCGAGGAGATGGCCAAGCTGTTTCTGGAAGTCATTGCCGCGCCCGGCTTCGACGAGGCGGCAAAAGCCAAGTTTGCCGCCAGAAGGAACTTGCGCCTGGTTGAAATCACAGGTTCACCGCAAAAGTGGGTGCTGAAAAATGTCTCCGGCGGAATTCTCGTGCAGGACAACGACGTCCGGCAGCTTACCGAAGCTGACTTGAAAGTTGTTACCAAACGCCAGCCCACCGCCGAAGAGAGGCGCGCTTTACTGTTCGCCTGGAAAATCTGCAAACATGTAAAGTCGAACGCCATTCTGTACGCGCGTGATGGCCAGACCGTCGGCGTGGGCGCAGGCCAGATGAGCCGCGTGGATTCGGCGAAGGTTGGCGCGATGAAAGCCGTCCTGCCGCTCAAGGGCACCGTTGCCGCCTCCGACGCCTACTTTCCCTTTCCCGATGGCGTCGAGGAAATCGCCAGGGTGGGTGCAACCGCAATTATCCAGCCCGGAGGTTCACTGCGCGACCCGGAAGTGATTGAAGCCGCCGACCGCCTCGGCCTTGCCATGGTTCTCACCGGTGTCCGCCATTTCAGGCACTAGGGCTTTTAGGACTAATACCCTATTCGTGCTACAAACATCAGAAAAGCGTACACTTAAGTAGTCAACTTCTAGCATCTTTCCGCCGCGCCCACTGGGCGACGGTCCCTTGCGACAAATTGGCGATACGCCACGCGAGGAGCCGTCATGGCCAAGTCACCTCCAATTCGTACAAACAAATCTGTACTGGCACAGTACGACGGCGATGGAAATCAGATCCACAACACAATCCTGCTGAGTCTGCCACGCGAAAAGTGTGATGTCCTTTTCTCCAAACTGGAATTCGTGCGGCTGAAACTTCATCAGGTGCTGCATGAGGCCGGAGAATCCATAAGGTCCGGCTACTTCTGCAATTCCGGCATGTTCTCTGTCTTGACCGTCATGCCCGACGGAAAAAGCGTCGAGGTCGGCCTGATCGGAAAAGAAGGATTCTCTGGCTCGCCGCTGGTTGCGGGCTTTCGCACCAGCTTTACGCGCACCGTGGCCCAGGCTGAATCCACGGCATTTCGTGTAGATGCCGATGTATTGCGGGCCGCATTCCGCCAATGTACGGCACTGGAATGGCAAATACAGCGATACTCGCAAATTTTGGGCTCTCAAACTACGCAGATTGCAACCTGCAATCGGTTGCATAATGTGGAAGAAAGGCTTGCCCGCTGGTTGCTAATGACGCAGGACCGGGTTGTTTCGCCGAACCTTCCACTCGGCTGCATCGAAATCCATAAGTCGCGGAAACACAGTATGCTCTCCCAAGTTCCTGCCTTGGACGACCTTAAACTCATTCGTTCCTGAACTGCCGATTTTCCTCGGCTCCCGCCTCCTGCCCACTGGCCGCTTTATACCCTTTGCGGACAGGGTACAATAACAGGTAAGCACCCACCCGGAATGGTTCGGCATCAAACTTTTACGGCTTGGGAATTGAAGGTTTTCAATGAAACGTATTTACCCTCTTTTTATCTTGGCAGCATTATGCGCCGCCGCTTTCGCTCAACAGCCAGCTCCAGCACAGGAAGGAAGTTCCACGCCAGCGCTCTCCGATGGCGTGGCTCACTACAATCCTCCTGCCAAGCCTGACAAAGCTGCCGCTTACTACCATTACGCCCTGGCCCATATGTACGAGGAACAGATGGCGGTTTATGGGCGCAGCGATCTGGCCAACAAAGCCATTGAAGAATATCGTGCCGCTATTGATGCCGACCCATCGTCGGAATATCTAACAGCCGCGCTGGCTGAACTTTATGCCAAAACCGGGCGCATCCGCGACGCCGTGCTCGAAGCGCAGGATATCCTCAAAAAAGATCCGAAAAACCTAGAAGCCCACAAATTGTTGGGCCGGATTTATTTGCGCTCCATGGGAGACACGCAAAACGGCGAAGGATCGCAGAATATTCTGAAATTGGCCATTGAGCAATACGAGCAAATCGTAGCTCTGGAGCCGGATAATTCTGATGACCATTTGCTTCTTGGCAGACTTTACCGTTTGCAGGATGACTTCCATAAAGCGGAAGCCGAATTCAAGACCGCAGTAAAGTTGGACCCCAGCTCTGAAGAAGCCATTACTGCTCTTGCCTTTCTTTACAACGAAGAGGGCGATAACACACGCGCTACCCAGTTGCTCACCTCCATTCCCGATGCAGGAAAGTCGGCGAAACTTTATTCCGCACTGGGATATGTCTACGAGCAGCAAAAAGATTACAAGAAGGCCATTGAGTCCTATCGCCATGCCATTTCGCTCGACCGCGATAATCTCGACGCCATCCGCGGCCTGGCCCAGAATTTGTTGAACGACGGCCAGACAGAAGCCGCGCTCGAACAGTACAAGATCATCGCAGATTCCAATCCCGAAGACGCCCAGACGTATCTGCACATGGCGGACATCTATCGCAAACAGGGTGATTACGATCAGGCGCTTGAAGACCTCAACAAAGCTGGGTCCATTGTTTCCGATACGGTCCAGGTCCCGTACGAAACCGCGCTCATCTATCATCTGCAAGGCCGCTATGATGACGCCATCCAACTGTTGAAAGACCTGCTGCAAAAGTCCGAGAAGTCCGAGAAATCTGACAATACCTACACGCAGGATGAGAAAAACCACCGCGCGGATATTCTGGAATTTTTAGCGATTGTCTATCGAGATAATGGAAATGATCAGCTTGCGATTGACACCTTCCACCAGATGCTCAGCCTGGGCGACGATAGCGCCGAACGCGGCTACTCAGGTTTGATTGACACTTATCGCGAGCAAAAAGATTGGCAGCAGGCCACTGCCCTCGCCAAGGAAGCCACTCAAAAACTGCCCAACGACCGCAGCCTCAAGATGGTGTATGCCGCGCAATTGGCCGACATGGGTCAGCCCGACACCGCGCTGAACCAGGTGAAAGCGCTGCTTAAGGGGAATGCCAATCCCGATGACCGCGACGTATACCTCACGCTCGCGCAGATGTATATCCGCTTGAAACGCTGGCCAGAGGCCGAACAGGCGCTGGACCAGGCCGATAAGCTTTCCGTCAAGCCGGAAGACAAACAGGCTGTCGAGTATCTCCGCGCCACCACCTACGAGCGGGAGAAAAAGTATGATCAGGCGGAAGCTGCGTTCCGGAAAATCCTAACGCAGGATCCCAATAACGCAGGAACGCTAAATTACCTGGGCTATATGATGGCCGACCACGGAATGCAATTGGATGAAGCTTTGGGCTTTGTGAAGAAAGCCGTGCAGCTCGAACCGGCCAACGGGGCCTATCTCGACTCTTTAGGTTGGGCATACTTCAAGCTTGGCAAATACGATCTCGCGGAAGAAAACCTGGTTAAGGCCACGCGGCACGCTATGGGAAACGATCCAACGGTGCAGGAGCATCTTGGTGATCTCTACCAGAAAACGGGCCGTCTGAAGCAGGCCGTCACTCATTGGGAACATGCCATGCAAGAGTGGAACCGGACAGTTGCTCCGGAGGTAGACACCGAAGACGTGGCCAAACTGCAAAAGAAGCTCGAATCCGCCAAGGTGAGACTTGCCAAGGAGCAAGTCCAGAAATAACATTTGTCGCGCCATTCTGTGGATTAATATTGGCGTGTTCGTGCCAGGGCTCGTCTGGTCCGGTGGTTTGGGGTGGCACGGCGCTCGCCGCGATCATCTGGATTCTGTCGTTTATCGGAGGCGACGTGCTCTTCCGGCGAAACTTCTGATCTTCCATTACGCCCTCTGTAATAGACAGCGTAAGAACGAACGTTAACCATTTCTCAGCACCAGCACACGACCACCATTGCGGAATATATAATGTTCTGTTCGCGCTCCGCTGAATTGTAACGGGGCCGTGGGAAGGAATTATGGCAACCGACATCATCATGCCGCAGATGGGCGAATCCATTTTCGAAGGCACTATTACCAAATGGCTTAAGAAACCCGGCGATAAAGTGCAGCGGGATGAGCCGCTGTTTGAAATTTCTACCGACAAAGTAGACGCGGAGATTCCCGCACCCGCCTCTGGTGTATTGCAGGAAATAAAAGTTTCGGAAGGCAACACCGTCCAGGTCAACACGGTGGTCGGCGTGATTTCCGCCGATGGCGCCACCGCAGCGCCGACGAAAGCCGCCGTTCCTGCTCCAGCAGCGCCAGAAAAGAAAGCAGCTCCAACCGCAAGTGTTGCAGCGCCCGCAGCATCGGCTGCCGCAACCGCAGCCTCGGAGGAAGATAGCGCTGAGAGATCCTCTCCGCTGGTCCGCAAAATTGCCCGGGAGCACAATGTTGAACTATCGCAAGTCGTTGGTTCCGGCCTGGGTGGACGCATCACCAAGCAGGACATTCTTGACTTCATCGAAAAAAGTTCCCAGGCACCGGCTGCCGCGCCTGCGGCTGCTCCGGCGCGTCCGGCTGCTCCGCCTTCGGCCGTTCCCGGCGACGTGGTTCCCATGACGCGCATGCGGCAGCTCATCGCCAAGCACATGGTCGAGTCGCGCCGCACCAGCGCGCACGTCCATTGCATGTTTGAAGTGGACATCACGCGCATCGTGAGCCTGCGCAACAAACTAAAATCTTCATTCGAGCAACGCCACGGCGCACGCCTGACCTTCATGCCATTTTTCGTCCGCGCCGCTATCATCGGCCTACAGCAATACCCCATCGTGAATGCGTCGTTGGAGGGTGAGAACATCCACTACCATCGCAACATAAACGTGGGCATCGCCGTTGCGCTCGATTGGGGATTGATTGTCCCCGTGCTCAAAAATGCCGGTGAACTGAATTTCCTGGGATTGCAGCGCGGCATTACCGACCTGGGCGAGCGTTCCCGCGGCAAAAAGCTCAAGCCAGAAGACGTGGAAGGCTCTACGTTCACCATTACCAACCCCGGCCAGTTCGGCGCAGTGTTTGGACTGCCCATCATCAATCAGCCCAACGCCGCCATCATGGGCATCGGCGGAATCATGAAAGCGCCTGTCGTGGTCACCGATAAGGACGGCACGGACTCCATTGCCATCCGCTCCGTCGTCCACCTCACGCTAGGCTACGATCACCGTCTGATTGACGGCGCAGTCGCCGACCAGTTCATGGCTTTCGTAAAAAAGACGCTGGAAGGCTGGAGCGAAGAAGTCG
>JANWKU010000213.1 GCA_025451215.1 Terriglobales bacterium | reverse complement strand
TTTCCCGGAGATCGCCTGGACGTGCTCGCGGTCACGACTGCCGAGGTGGGCGTTGTGTTCTGCACCATTGTGCTGGTGACGGGCCCCATCTGGGCGCGGCCAGTGTGGGGGATATGGTGGGCGCCAGGAGATATTCGACTGACTTCGACGCTGGTGTTGTGGCTGATTTATGTGAGCTACCTGGTGCTGCGGCGCTTTTCCAGTAGCGCTCAGACGCAAATGCTGGCCGCGGCGCTGGCGGTATTCGGGGCGCTGGATGTACCGCTGGTTTATTTTTCCATCTGGTTCTTTCGCACGCAGCATCCGCAACCGGTGATTGGCGACGGCGGATCCATTGATCCGCGAATGATGCATGTGCTGCTCTTGAACTGGCTTGCCTTCTCATGTTTTGCCGCTTTGCTTTGCTGGGCGCGCTACCGGCTGGAAGTCCTCAGGCGTGAAGTGGACGAAACTCTGGCGCTGGAATCTTTGCTCGAACCACGGAGTTCGCGATGAAATTTCTTTTTGCCGCCTACGCCGCCACCTGGCTTATTCACACTTGTTATATGGGAACGCTGGTGCGCCGTTTTACGCAACTGCGCAACCAGATCAAGGAAATTGCGGAACGGAAGAGTTAGTTCATGGCGGGCGAGGAGTCGGCCTCGCCGGTGGAACGGAGGAATTCGTATTCTTCGATCACGGCGGCAATGCCCACGCGGGAAACTGGAAGAGGTTCTTCCACCCGGATGATTCGCGCGCGGAAGCGCACACGTACCGGATCGGTCATGGTGATGTGGGGTGGGAACGTCATGGTGACTTCAATCTGTGTCCCTTGGGTGAGGGCGTGATCCAGGTAGAAGAATATTCCCCGGGCGCTTACGTTCTGCGTTTCGGTGGCAATCGGTTCCTCGGCAACGCCCGCCAGTTTTATGGCCGCGGGCAGGTGCATGTCGAAGCGCCGCATGAGGCGACGTTCCTGCGCGGTCTGCCGCATAAAAGATTCTCTTCCTGAGAGCATTCTATCGAGTTTCGCGTTGCCCGGAACATCCGCGCTGAGGCTGGTGCGGCACGCGGCTCACTGAATTTTTCCTGGGCCTATGGGATTTAACGACTTCGCGCTAAAGAATCACTTATAGATCAGCAATTTGCAAGCTTAAAATTAAAATAGCTAGGCTGGAAATTTCCTGCGCACAGAAGAACATTTTTTCCGTTCTTCGTGGCGATCATGGAACGCGGCGATGATTTTAGTTAAAACTGACAGCATCTTGGAGCTTGGCTTGGCGCATCAGACCAACCTGAGGGCTGCGCGCGGCTTGACAGGCTATCCGTCAGATGTTTAAGTAGTTGTTTGTTTTTCACCCAAGTTTCAGGTGACAGGTGTGCCTGCCGTATTACGACAGAAGTGGGCGCTCTGCTGCGCCATTTGTACTTCTTCCTCTCCATCAACCCGAGAACTCGGAGGAGGCTCGTGAGATTGAATCGTCGTCAGTTGGGACAGAACTGTATGCAAAAGTTTGCCGGTCTGGTTCGCGGGATTTTAGCGACGTCGGCCATTTTGGCGCTGGGGGTTGCCACGCTGGCGAACGCGCAAGAACGCGACGCCCATGCTGCTCTCCAGAAATCCAAAGATCTTGCAGCTATCAATACACGCGCGCATGTTCGCGCGGCCTACGCGCAGCTTCCTCTTATTTTTGAACCGAACCAGGGGCAAAGTGATGCGCAGGTGAAATTTCTGGCACGGGGCGCTGGGTACGGCCTATTCCTGACGCAGGATTCCGCTGTGCTTTCCCTCCAGCACGCTTCGGCCGGAAAACTCGACGGCGCGGTTCTGCGCATGGATCTTGCCGGATCGAACGGCGCTCGTGCGATTGCCGGGATGGATTTGCTTCCCGGATCGAGCAGCTATTTTATTGGCAACGATCCGAGCAAGTGGCACAGTCACATTCCCCAGTTTGCCCAAGTGCGCTATTCGGCGGTTTATCCGGGAATTGATCTTATCTATTACGGACGACAAGGCCAGTTGGAATACGATTTTCGAGTGGCCCCAGGCAGCAATCCCAGCCAGGTGAAGCTGCATTTTTCCGGCGCTGAGAATCTTACCCAGGCGTCAAACGGCGACATGGTGCTTGCTACCAAGAGCGGAGATGTTCGCCTGCATGTGCCCGAAATCTACCAGCAGGCAGGCACGAGGCATCAGTCGGTGGACGGCCACTACGTTTTGCTTGGCCAGAACGATCTAGAATTCGCCGTAGGCGCTTATGACCATAGCCGGGAACTGGTGATTGACCCGGTATTGACCTATTCGACTTATCTGGGCGGAAGCGGGAATGAAGCCTGCACCGCCATTCTGGGCACTGCGACCCCGGTTCCCGGCTGCCCATCGATTGCGGTTGACGCGATTTCAAATGTGTATATCGCGAGCATTTCCAACTCTGCGGATTTTCCCAATCCGACTGCGCCTCCGACACTGAACGGGACAGCGAATGTTGCTATTTCAAAGATCAATATCGCCGCCACGGGAGCGACGCAATTGGTTAATTCCATTTTTCTTGGCGGAAATGGCACCGATATTCCCGCGGGAATTGCTGTTGATTCAAGCTTTCGCGTGATTGTGGCAGGCACAACCAGTTCAACGAACTTTCCCGTAATTAATGCGTACCAGTCCGCGCCTGCTTCTGCTGGAAATCATGTCTTCGTGACCAAGATTGATTTGGCGGCGAATTCGCCTTTGTACTCCACATATTTATCCGGTAACGGCGTGGATACGGCGAGTGGAGTCGCATTGGACGCTAGCGGCGACATTTACGTAACTGGCACTACGACCTCCAACGATGTGCCGTCGCAGACCGATGTTTTCCCTGCAACGCTTGGTTCATTCCAAAGCAGTGCTGCGTCGCTGGCTACGAACAAGTTCTTCTTTACGAAACTGAATCCCTTCAGTTCCTCGACGGCCAGCGTTTTGTACTCGACTTATTTTGGCGGTGGGAATCCTTCCAATGGCGTCACAATTGGCGGCGGAATCGGCCTCGACACCGGAGGGAACGTGTACCTTACCGGCGGAACGAACTTCCTGAACACACAAAATAATCCCAGCACTGATTTTCCAATTCTGAATGCCCTGCAGGTCTGTCTGGATACGCCCGTGAATCCGGGATCTGGGACCTGTTCGGTGGCCCTTACGGCTACAGATGCCTTCGTGGCAAAATTTTCTCCTCAGACCGGTTCAACCAACCAGTTCACTCTGAACTACTCCACGTATTTGGGGGGTACGGGCGACGATATTGGTTTTGGTATCGCGTCGGACACGGCGGGCGACGCATTCATTACAGGGTCCACGACGTCCAACGATTTTGTTCTCCCGACAATCACAATTCCATTTCAATCCGCTAATGGCGGAGCAAGCGATGCTTTCGTCGCCAAGCTTAGCCCGTTTTCTATCGTGGTGGGTACTACGGCGACGCAGGCAGTGGTCCTCGATTATTTTTCCTACCTGGGTGGAAGTGGAGCCGACGCCGGTTTGGCTATTGACGCGGATAATACTGGCGGCGCTTATGTGGCGGGTTACACGGACTCCCCTAATTTCCCGACTAACAACGGAGTCTTCACCGCGAACGCCGGTGGCCGGGACGCCTTTGCCGCGCGTGTAGATACCACTGCGACCACAGCCACGGCGCCAAGTGAGTTCATGACATACCTGGGCGGTGTCGGCAGTGACGCCGCTACCTCCATCGTTCGTGATACCCAGGGCGGCACGTTGGTCGCGGGCGAGACCTCATCATCGAATTTTCCAACCATGAATCCATTTCAGGGCGCTCTCGCGGGCGCGAGTGATGCTTTCATTGCGCGCTTGGGACCGTCGGTCAGTTTGACCATGACTGGCAGTTCTTCCCCTACGCCGGTTGGCATCGGTAACCAGGTTACATTCACCTACACCATTACCAATACGGGGGATGCTCTTCCCGGACTCACATTCACTGAAACTTATCCTGTGACGGGCGTTTCCAATGTGACGGGAAGCAGCAGCAGCGGCGGAGCCTGCGGTGGTAGCGCGGGAACATTAGTGTGCTCGGTCGGGCCAGTTGCTGGCGCGGGAGCTACGACAACTGTGTCGGTCCTCATGGTGCCCAACAGCGGATCGTTTGGAACGACAGCGAGTGTGACCGCAGTAGGCTGCCCGACCCAATTTTGCGCCTCCACTCAGGTAACTGCGAACGTCACTGACTTCGGCGTGGCAGCGCAACCTTCAACCTTTACCGCTATTGCAGGGCAACCGGCTACGTATCAGATTACCGTCAATCCGCTCAATTTTTCGAACCTTCCGGATGCGGTCACTTTGGCATGCAGTTCAACTTTGCCAACCGGAGCAACTTGTAGTTTCGCCAACAATCCCATCCCCAATCTCACCGGTCCGCAGACTCGGACACTGGTGGTCAACACCACTGCCCGAACAACCACCACCACGCAAAATTTCCGCATGACGAACCTGTTTTATGCGATGTTTTTGCCACTGTCGGGCTTGGTACTAATAGGTGCATGTTTCGGCGGAACAAACTCGCGCAAGCGCCGATTGATGATCGCGTTGTTCGTCTGTGGTTTGTTTGGAACGGTCTTCGTACAGGTGGGATGCGGCTCCAGCGGCAGTACAACGACTGTAAGCGGCACGCCGGCGGGCAGTTATAACATTACGATTACCGCTACGACTGGCGCAGCTTCGCGTTCTGCGATTATTACATTGAATGTGCAGTAAAGAAATATGGGCGGATTGAAAAGGGTGCGCGAGGTTCTCGCGCACCCTTTTAGTTTTGAATATGTTTCAGGACCACGGCGATGCAGATCATAGCATCGTAGCAAGGCCACGATACCCGCAGTAGAAACTCAAATGCTATGCCCCAGCGGAGAGCTTGTGATGGCTGTTCGCCTGCGCTATGCCATACTGCCGTATTTTGTAGAGGAGGGCTTTGTAGCTGATCTTTAGCAGGACGGCGGCTTGTTTCCGGTTCCAGTTGGTTTCGTCGAGCGCATGGCGGATGGCTTCTGCCTCAGCTTCGTCTTTGGCGCTGCGCGCCACAGACTTCAATCCCGCGAGTGGTTCGGCGTTATGAGCAGTATCAAAGGGCGCGCCAGTGCCGTCGCTCTTTGGGCGCAGTTCATGGATGGCGAGATTTTCGTCGCCAAGCACCAGATATCGCTTTACGAAATTGCTCAACTCGCGCAAGTTTCCCGGCCAGGAATAGTTAAGACAGGCCTGCATCAAATTCTGCGAAAGCGGTAGCGGAGGACGCGCGTAACGTTCCGACATCCGCGACATAAACTGCTTCAGCAGAATGGGAATTTCTTCCTTACGTTCCCGCAACGGCGGTACTTGCAGTGTGAATGCGTTCAGGCGGTAGTAAAGGTCTTCGCGTAGTCGCTTGTTCGCGATGGCCTCGGGAATATTGATGTTCGTGGCCGCAAGAATTCGCACGTCCACCTTGATGACCGAGCGGCTGCCGAGGCGCGAGAATTGCTGATCTTGCAGCACGTGCAGCAGTTTCGCCTGGAGCAGCGGAGGCATTTCGCCGATTTCATCCAGCAGTATCGTGCCCTTGTTGCACTGCTCAAATTTTCCCGGCTTGGCGTGCGTAGCGCCGGTGAAGGCCCCGGCCTCGTAGCCGAACAATTCGCTCTCCAGCAGGTCGCCCGGCACCGCAGCGCAATTCACCTTCAAAAATGTGCGATGAGCGCGCGGCGAGAGCTTGTGGATCAGCCGCGACATCACTTCTTTTCCCGTGCCGCTCTCTCCCAGCATGAGTACAGGGATGTCCACATTGGCCACCAGTGCCGCCTGTGAGCGCAGCTTTCGCATCGCGGGACTCGCTGCGACAAAAAATTCTTCTTCAGAGAGTTCTTCCACCTCGCCGGGATAGTTCTGCTGGTTCGTTCCCAGGCACTGATCAATCACGGCGTCCAATTCAGATTTCTGGAACGGTTTGGTGATGTAGTCCTGCGCTCCCAGGCGCATGGCATGCACGACTTTGCGCGTGTCGTTCACGCAGGAGAGCATGATGACCTTCAACCCAGGTTTCATCTGCCGCAGTTGCTCGAGCGTTTGCAGCCCGTCAATGCCGGGCATTAAAACATCCAGCAAAACGAGGTCAGGCTCCAGACCTTTCTGCATTTGCTCTACGGCTTCTTCGCCGGTCGTGGCCGTCGAAACTTTGTAGTTGTCCACTTCCAGAAGGGTGCGGATGTACCGCAGCATTCCCGGTTCGTCGTCCACCAGCAGAATTTTGCCAGGATTGCTCATCGGTTCAGTCCTTTGGTCCATGCGCCAGTCGGCGGCTTCATCGGCAGAATAAAGGAAAACTTGCAGCCCGAGCCGGATTCGCTTTCCACCCAGATTTTTCCGCCCATATTGTTCACCAGCCGCCGCGCAATGCCTAGCCCCAGTCCCATGCCTTCGGATTTGTCTTCGGTCGCGGGCAAGCGGAAGAAGTCGTCAAACACTTCAATGTGATATTCCGCGGGAATTCCCGGGCCGGTGTCGGCAATACTGATCTTTATCGAATTATGCACGAGCGCGCTTCGCAAGCGGCGCTCATCGGTACCACGTGGCTTATGAATGCTGCGCCGCTCCCACATATAAGGCTCGGCATGGAGCCAGACCGTGCCGCCAGCCGGCGTGTATTTCGATGCATTCTCCAGAAGGTTGGAAACCACGCGTTGCACTTTGGCTGCGTCAAACGGAATCTCCGGCAATTTGTCATTGCCCAGAAAGTAAAGCGCAAGCCCCTTCTCGTTAAAACTGTGCGACCACAGGCGGCATACTTCCGAGAGACAGGCGTTCATGTCTCCCTTCTCAAAACGCATCTTCACTTCGCCGGTTTCGAGCACGCTGAAAGTAAGAAAGTCCTGAATAAAATGCTGCAGCCGCGCGCCGTTGCTCCGCATGTCCTGGAGTATCTCGCGCTGCTTTTCATTCAGATTGCCAAGTTTCTGGCTCTGTAGCAATTCCACGTAGCCATTCATAATGGCCAGCGGAGTTTTCAGGTCATGCGCGGCCGAAGCAAGCGCATTCGTGGTGCGCAGAAAGCGTTCCTGCAACTGTTTGTAGTCCTCAAGCTTCTGCTCCACGGATACTTCTTCTCCGGTCGCAGGCTGGGTGGCGTCCTTCACGGAATCACCTTCCCGGCGAGCCTTGACCGGTTTCGACGAAAAAGCATTTTCGGGCGATGCAACCATAAAGGGTTTGGTCAATTTGGAACAAAACGAGGGAGGGAAGAGCAAATATTTCTCTTGCTCTGGTAAGGCATGGTAAGACAAGTTTTTGCACCCTGTCAATCAAATTTGTAACCATTTTCCCATTGAAAAGAAAAGATTTGCGCCAATATCCACATTTCCAAGCGCGCGTTCAATTCACCGCAAAAACGCGGTAAAACCAGGTAAATCGGGTAATAAAACCAGAATAAAATCCAAGAAGTGGGTTGCCTGTCGGTAAAAATACCGGAACGCTAACGCATTTGGCCCGACAAGTGCCACTAGCTCACCTGAAACCTTCTATCTCGGGGGCAAATTGCGCAAAGCAAGAAATGAAATTGAGCGCCGTCAGTGGACCCGGCTTCCTTTAGCGATTCCACTTTTCGTGCGCGGCAAAGGAGAACAGGAGAAAGAGGTCCTGGAATTTGCCTCGGCGATCAACGTCTCAGCTGGCGGGGCGCTCGTGGCAATTCGCCGCTCTTTGCCGCTGTTTTCGCAGGTTTCCGTAGAAATTCCCACCGCGCCGTTTGCCTCTGCCCAGACGTTTCCTCAAGCTGTCCGCTTGCTTCCCGCTCAGATCATTCGACTTACGCACGGTGAAGGTCATCACTTGATGGGTCTCAAATTTGCCGCTCCGATTGACACTCCCATGTCAGACCGCCGGGGGAGAACGAGGAAAACCGTTTCTTCAGTGTGAAAAATATTTCCTATTCAAAGACGACTTTCCCCTATACACTGTGCGTGTAACTTCCCCGAACGGTTCTCTCCCAAGCACTAAGCTAAAACGCTCATTACCGGGACTTTAAATCAGTTATCGGTCAAGCCCTAGGGTGCTGATGCGCTTTGGTGTTCCAGGTGCAACTATGCTCGGCAGGAGCAGAAGCAAAAAATTATGCATGCCACCGTGAGTCCCTTAAGCCCATTAGCCCAATCGTTGGGGGAAATTCCCCCTGAGTCCATCGTTTTCGGGCGGACGGAAGCCATGCGGTCGGTGCGCGAACGCCTGACCAAAATTGCCTCCGCGAATGTCCCGGTCCTGATCCACGGCGAAAGCGGGACAGGCAAGGACATTATTGCCCGCATGGTCCACGGACTCTCTCCGTGGAAGTCCGGACCGCTGGTGAAGGTGAATTGCCCGGCAATTCCCGGCACTCTGCTGGAAAGCGAATTATTCGGATACGAAAAAGGCGCATTCACCGGCGCATACGGAGCTAAACCAGGGCGCGTGGAAATGGCCCACCGCGGTACGCTTTTTCTGGACGAAATCTCCGAACTCGAACTCGGATTGCAATCCAAACTTCTGCAGCTTTTGCAGGACGGCCAGTTTTGCCGCATCGGCGCCCAAGAAGACAAGAAAGTTGAAGTACGCATTGTGTGCGCCACAAACCGCAATCTGGAAGTTGAAATCGAAAGCGGCACTTTCCGGCAGGATCTGTTTTATCGGATCAACGTGGTCAGCTTATATCTTCCTCCGCTGCGCGAACGGCGCGGCGATGTGGAAGAGCTGGTGCATTATTTCCTCGAATACTACAACCGCAAATTCAACTGCCGCGCGCGTGCGCTTTCTTCTGAGTTGATGACAGTTTTGCAGAAATATCACTGGCCGGGAAACATCCGCGAATTGGAAAACCTGATGAAGCGGTATGTCATCCTGGGCAACGAAGAAGCGATCGCCGGAGACCTAGCCCCGCGGCAGGCGAGCTTTTTCAATCCCGATATTGATTTTGACGGACCTATTTCGCTGAAGAAGCTTACCCGCCAGGCGGTCCGCGAGTTGGAAGGTAAAATTATTCTTAAAGTTTTGCAGGCCAATCACTGGAACCGGAAGAAAACGGCGCGCGCTCTCAACATCAGCTATCGTGCTTTGCTTTATAAGATCCGCGACTCGGGACTGCCCGCGAACCGTTCCGCGCGCCGTCCACAACCGATGGTTCCGCAAAGTGTGGCAGCCGACTAAATATGCTTACCGGCACACAGGAGGATATGGCGAAACTGGCTCCCGGCGCGGGTTTTGCAGGAGGGGAAGTGCCTTCCACAATGCGCAGGACTTTTCCTACAAGTCAGCTATTCCAGGATTTGGAATCAGTAAGTGCCATGATGCCAACTAGTTACTTGCAGGACGATTTGGTACTTGGGATGCTCTATATGAAGCGTACCGCGACGCCAACCAGCGTAAGTCGGTATCGCGGCCTTCCCCCCGAAGCTCGAAGGACCGTATTTCATTTTAAGAAGGGGTGGGAGAATGTTTAGGAACGCACTTTTATTCGCTGTCTTGGCGCTGGCTCTGCCTGGAGCCGCTTTCGCAGATAGCGGAAACGTCATCAATTTTAACGGAGGCTTATTCTCGGGGCCTCAGCCAACATTCCAAGTATCGGGAGATTTTCTTCCTGGCGGCAGTTTTTTGCCGCTGAACGTGAATAGTAGCTTTGGCGGTGGCATTTTTATTGATTCAAATGCCAAAAATATCCTGAATTCAAACCGTGGCTACTTCAACGGCTTCACATACACCTTCGGACATACGGTCGTCCCAACTCCGGAGCCGGGAAGCCTTGCTTTTCTCGCAATCAGCCTTTTAGCTTTTGTGTTCGCATTCCGCAAAAAGTTTAAATTGCAGACCTCGAACTAACTTCGTCTCGTTCTCTTGTCCGATGTCCCTACCGTCAAAAGCGGTAGGGATTTTTTATTCAGGTTTGAGATTCCCGAATCCTTTCGATTTGCCAATTCCAAATAGTCAGTTTAACTCTCGTATTCCCGATAGTACCGTCGTCTGAACAATTGCAAACCGCTATTACTATCTAAAAAGCATGTCATCCCACGTTGAGCGAAGCGAAGACGGAGGGACCTTACGACAGCCAGGACACTTGTTAATGATCGGCAGGAATATTACCCAGAATGGCAGCATACGCAGTCGAGTCAATGTAAGGTCCCCTCGCAAAAGCATCTCGGGATGACATGGTTTCTATAAGTTGCAAAAGTGGTTGTAGTGCGTGGTTTGTTCAAGACTTCACACCCCTGCTCCGCGTGAACCTCTAATTTTCGATTTGGGTATATACTTTTTTGTCCCAAAAGATTCTCACTCTTGTGAACGGCTGCGCAAAAATAACGACCTCAAAGTTTGAGTGTCGAACAAAATATAGTTAATACAGCAATAGTCAGGGAGGAATTCTTGCCTACGCTACGATCTTTGTACTGTTCGGCTGCTTTTCTTTTGTCAGCGATCCTTCTGTTCGGTTTCAACGCGGTTGGTCAACAGGCACAAGTTTCTTCCAACTCTCCATCTCCAGTCCACCCGACGGCCGAGCAAGATCACCGAATCGCCCTCACCTTTGACGACCTTCCCGTCCACGGCCCGCTACCACAGGGACTAACGCGCGAAGACATTGCCAACAGCATCATTCATGCTCTCAAATCCGCAGACGCACCTCCGATTTATGGCTTTGTGAATGCCACTTGGCTGAAGAGCGATCCCTCTACGGCGCAGGTTTTGCAACTCTGGCGCAACGCGGGTTTCCCGCTGGGCAACCATACCTTTTCCCACATGGACCCCAATACAAATTCTCTCGAGGCATTCGAAAAAAATATTCTCGATGACGAGCCGACGCTCAAAAAATTCATGGACGGTCAAGACTGGCACTGGCTGCGCTTCCCCTATCTTCACGAAGGTGAAACGCCGGAGAAACACCATGCCATCATGGATTTTCTGAAGCTGCATAATTACCGCGTCGCGCAGATCACCCTCAGCTTTGGCGACTACAACTACAACGAGCCTTATGCGCGCTGCCTGGCGAAGAACGACCAGCCTGCCATTGAACAGTTGAAGCAAAGCTATCTGGATGGCGCGAACGAACAACTCACGGACGGCCCGAAATTAGCGAACCTGATTTATGGGCGCGACATCAAGCACATCATGCTGTTGCACATTGGCGGTTTTGAAACCGTGATGCTGCCAAAACTTTTGGAATTGCTGCGACAGCGCGGATGGAACCTCATCACCCTGCCGGACGCGACGAGTGATCCTGTTTATGCGAGTGATCCGGAATTGCCCACATACGGCGGAACATTTTTGCAGCAGGTGATGAACGCGCGGCATATTACGCCGCCTCCTCCAACAGGCGGGTCGAAGCTGAATCTGGATGCAATTTGCCGCTGAAAATTATCCGTAAACATTATTCAATTACAAACACGGCGGGTGGCATGAATAAGAATGGCATGAATAAGAAATGGATTTTTACCTTTGTATTGTGCATTGGGCTCGTCGTCCCTTCATGGGCGAAGCAACACAATGGAAGTTCCGAAAACGCTCATTGGGTAGGAACCTGGGCATCGTCGCCGCAACTCGTGGATAAAAGCAGCGCGCCGCCAGCTCCCGGCCTTGCCAACACAACCCTGCGGCAGATCATCCATGTTTCCATTGGCGGCCAGCGAATTCGCGTCCGCTTCTCCAATGCCTTCGGGGCCACTCCGCTTACCATCGTTTCCGCGCACATCGCATTGCCGGATGGGGGCAGCAAAATAAAGACAGACAGCGATAAGCCGCTGACTTTTCACGGCCAGCAGTCCGTCGCCATTCCATCGGGCGCATTGATGATCTCTGACCCGCTGGATTTCAATCTCGCCGCTCTTTCCGATCTCACGATAACCATCCAGCTAAATGAGGTGCCCGAACTCGTCACCACGCATTCCGGCTCACGTGAAACTTCCTATATCCAAAGCGGGGCTTTGGTTTCGGCGGAAGATTTGCCATCCGCCGCGCACACCGATCACTGGTATTTCATCAATGGCGTGGATGTGCAGGCCGCCAAAGACAGCGCAGCGATTGTCGCGCTTGGCGACTCCATTACCGACGGCCACGGGGCCACAACGAACGGAAACGATCGCTGGACGGATGACCTTGCGCGCCGCCTCCAAGCAGATAAACACACCCGTAACATCAGCGTCCTAAATCAGGGTATTGGCGGCAATCGTTTGTTGCATGACGGCCTTGGCCCAAACGCGTTGGAGCGCGTGGATCGCGATGTGCTGGCGCAAACCGGCGCCCGCTGGCTGATTATTTTCGAGGGCGTGAACGACATCGGCACTCGCGCGTGGGCGGAAAGACGCCATGAACAACCTGCCTCCGCGGATGAAATGATCGCCGCGTATGAACAGATCATCACTCGCGCCCATGCTCTCGGCATTCGCGTCTACGGAGCCACCATCACGCCCTTCGGCGGGTCATTTTATGACAGCCCAGACGCCCAGGAAGTATGGACAAAGGTGAATCAATGGATTCGCAGCAGCGGAAAATTCGACGCCGTCATTGATTTCGCCGCGACGACAGGCGACCCTCAAAATCCGTCCCATCTTCTGCCAGCAGACGATAGCGGCGATCATCTCCATCCCGGCAGCGCAGGCTACAAGAACATGAGTGATTCCATTGATTTAAAGTTGTTTACAAAATAGGCTTCAAAACAAATCATCATGCGAACTCGATGGGCCTCGGTTCTCGCGATTGGATTGGTCTATTTTTACCTCGCGCCGCGCTGCGCCGAAGCCCAGTACCCTCCCGAACTTCAGAAGCAAATGTGGAGCGCGCAGTGGATCACTCATCCAGACGCTCCGCAGCGCGACGCGGTCGTGCTGCGCTTTCGCAAAGTAATTGACCTTCCGCAAAAGCCCGCACACTTCATCGTGCACGTGAGCGCCGACAATCAATTCCAGTTCTACGTGAATCAACAGTGGGTGGGCTTCGGCCCCGCGCGCGCTGATCTGGCGCACTGGCGCTACGAAACTTACGACATCGCTCCCTTTTTACGTGCGGGCAAAAACGTTCTGGCGGCGACCGTCTGGAATTTCGGCGTGCTTACGCCGCTTTCGCAAATCAGCGACCGCACAGCGTTCGTTCTTCACGGAGACACAGACGCCGAGCGCGCCGCCGATACCAATGACAGTTGGGAGGTCGAACAGGAAAAAGGAATTCATGCGCTCCCAACTCCGGAACAAGTGCAGAGGAAATACTACGTCTCCGAGCCGGCCGAACTCATGGACGGCACAATCCTCGACTGGCAGTGGAATACCGACTCCGCTCCCATCCGAGGTTGGGTAAAGCCGCAACCTTTGGAGTATGCATCTTTACTCGGCGGTGCGTTGCAGAACGATAACTGGCAACTCGTGCCAGACCCGCTTCCCGCCATGCAATTGCAGCTTGCTCCCGCCGGAAGCGTTGTAAGGACGCAGGGAATAGAAACTGCGTCCGGTTTTCCCGCCGCGCCGCTTACGGTCCCAGCTCACAGCAAAATCTCCATCCTCCTCGACGATTCACATCTCACAACGGCCTATCCCGCTTTAACTGTGAGCGGTGGACGCGGAGCAACCATATGGCTCACCTACGCCGAAGCTCTCTTCAACGACAAAGGCGAAAAGGGAAACCGCAACGACATAGCCGGAAAGCATATCGAAGGCATCTTCGACGAATTCATCGCCGACGGCGCGCAGAATCGCACCTTCATGCCGCTCGGCTGGAAAACCTGGCGCTATCTCCAACTCGATATTGAGACTGACGCCGACCCGTTACAACTAGACAAACTGCAATCCTTCTTTACTGCCTACCCTTTTGAAGAACGCGGATATTTCAATTCCAGCGATCCATCGCTAAAGCCGATCTGGGATGTCGGCTGGCGCACCGCCCGTCTCGACGCTCATGACACCTACATGGACACGCCTTACTACGAGCGCATGCAGTACATCGGCGACACTCGCATCCAGGCGCTGATCTCCTACACCGTGGCTGGCGACGACCGCCTCGCGCGCCAGGCAATCCAGGCTTTCAACGACTCGCGCATTCCCGATGGCCTAACACGAAGCCGCTATCCATCTTCGGTAAGACAGATCATTCCAACGTTCTCGCTGCTGTGGGTTGGCATGGTCCACGATTTCTGGATGTACCGCAACGATCCTGATTTCGTTCGCGCGCAACTCCCCGGCACGCGCGCTATTCTGGATTGGTTCCTGCAACGTCAGCGCCCCGATGGTCTGCTCGGAAAAATTCCCTGGTGGCCATTCGTGGATTGGGGCAAAGACTTCGCCTTCGGCATTCCTCCGCAGGACAAAGACGGAGGGTCCTCCATCATCGCTTTGCAGTTTGTCGAGGCGCTTCGCAACGCCGCGGAAATGGAATCAGCTTTAGGCGACAAACAGAGAGCCGCGCTCTACCGGAGCACAGCGGATCGCGCAGCCACCGCCGTCTACAATCTCTGCTGGAAGCAGCAATACGGCCTGCTCGCTGACACTCCCGCGCAAAAACACTTCAGCCAACACGCAAACATTCTGGGAGTGTTGCTTGACGTAATTCCGCACCAGCAGCAAAGATTGGTATTGTTCGATCTTTTATCGACGAGCGGCGTTTGGGTCACTCCAGGTTATACCGGCCCTCCTCTTACGCTGGCTACATATTATTTCCGCTTCTATCTTGCCCGCGCATTCGACCACGCCGGCATGGGTAACATGTATCTCTCATTGCTAGACCCTTGGCGTGTAATGATTGCCAACGGCATGACCACCTGGGCCGAGCAGCCTGAGCCCACGCGCTCCGACTCCCACGCCTGGAGCGCTCATCCCAATTACGATTTCCTCACCACCGTCGCCGGAATTCGCCCCGGCGCATCGGGATTCTCGACCGTGAAGATCGAGCCCCACCTGGGCGCGCTGAAACATCTTTCCGCAGGAATGCCCACTCCCAAAGGGATGGTGGAAGTCGAATATAGTGCTGAAAAATCAGGCCTAAAGGCCATCCTGAACCTGCCGGGCGGACTTTCTGGCCAACTGCTCTGGCAAGGCACAACCTTCCAGCTTCACGAAGGTAAACAAGCCTTGGATATTCCCTTGAATTAGATCAACGTCAAAATCTAATCTGGATCATCTAATTGAGTAGAATCGCAAAATAACAGCTACACACAGGGCACCGGTTTTCCGGCGCGTCCGTCACTTTTTCAAGATTCGCGACTCATATTTAGCGTTGGGGGTTTAGCCATGAACGAACAATCAAAGGACTGGACTGCATACATAAAAATCGCCATCTTTGTCCCTTTTCTGCTGGTGGGCCTCGGCTTGTTTTTCGGCCATGCCCGCGCCAGTGATGCGGTAACGATCCCCTCGCCGGCAGTGGACGCGCCGCTAGCCGCAAGCTCCAGCACGCAAACCGCGGTCTTCTCTGGCGGCTGCTTCTGGGGCGTGCAAGCCGTCTTTCAGCATGTAAAAGGCGTCAGCGACGCGACCTCGGGATACACCGGAGGCGAGGCTTCGACCGCCGAATACGAGATGGTAAGTACTGGCAGCACCGGCCACGCGGAATCCGTAAAGGTGACGTTTGATCCTTCGCAGGTTTCCTACGGCCAGTTGCTCAAGGTGTTCTTTTCCGTCGCCCACGACCCAACCCAGCTCAACCGTCAGGGTCCGGATGAAGGCACGCAATACCGCTCCATGATCTCTTACGCGAACGCGGACCAAGAGCGCATTGCCAATGCCTACATCGCGCAGCTGACTCAGGCCAAAGTGTTTCATGGGCGCATTGTCACGCAGGTGGTGCCGCTCAAGACGTTTTATCCGGCGGAGGCTTATCACCAGAACTATGCAACCCTGCATCCGGACAATCCGTACATCGCCATCAATGATCTGCCCAAGGTTGCGCACCTGAAGCAAATGCTTCCGCAGCTTTACAAGTAGAAGCTCGAAGAGCGAGGATTACGGGGAACCATGCTCATCTATCTGCTGGCATTTATCGGAGGAGTCTTAACGATTCTCAGCCCGTGTATCCTGCCGGTGCTGCCGTTCGTCTTCTCCCGTGCCGACCAGCCATTCCGCCGCTCCGCGTTGCCTTTGCTGCTGGGAATGTCGGCGACATTCGCGCTGGTCGCTGCGGCCGCAGCCTTTGGCGGACATTGGGTGGTTCGCCTCAACCAGGGTGGCCGCTATGTGGCCATGGTCATTTTCCTGGTGCTGGGCGTCAGCCTGCTTTTCCCTGCGGTCGCAGAGTGGTTCACGCGTCCGCTGGTGCGCTTTGGCGGGCGTCTTCAGGGAGGCCCTTCGCAACCGGCCAGTCCGGGCACGTCATTCCTGCTGGGAATTTCCACCGGCCTGCTCTGGGCCCCTTGCGCCGGACCAATTCTTGGATTGATCCTCACCGGTGCCGCTCTCCAGGGCCCTGGCGCACGCACATCGTTTCTTCTGTTTTCCTTCGCGCTCGGCGCGGCCACGTCTTTAGGAATTGCTCTGTTCGCCGGAAATAAAGTGTTCGCCACTATGAAAAAATCTCTCGTCTGGGAAGCATGGATTCGCCGCGCCATCGGGGGTGCGGTCATTATTGGAGTCGTGGCCATCGCTCTCGGCTGGGACACCACCGTCCTCACGAAATTTTCTTTCGTCAACACCAGCAACACCGAAGAACGCCTGATTCACGCGCTCGATCGAAATAAAAGCATCGTTCACGCCAGCTCGCCAGCCTCACCGCAAAGCGCCCCGCAGCAGGAAGTCCTGCTCGACGAAGGCGAGATGCCGGAACTGGGAGGCTCAATCGCCTGGCTGAACTCCCCGCCCCTCACTCGCAAGGCGCTGCACGGAAAAGTTGTGCTGGTGGATTTCTGGACATATTCCTGCATCAACTGCCTGCGCTCCCTGCCTTACGTCGAAGCCTGGGCCAACAAATATAAAGACGCTGGCCTGGTCGTGATCGGCGTGCACACGCCGGAATTTGCCTTCGAAAAAGACCGCGCCAACGTGGAGAAGGCCGTCCGCGATTTGAAGATCACCTACCCTGTCGCCATTGACAGCGACTACAACATCTGGCGCGCCTACAACAACGAATATTGGCCCGCCGATTACTTTATTGACGGTCAGGGACGCATCCGCCACCATTTCTTCGGCGAAGGCGACTACGCCGGTTCAGAGCGCATCATCCAGCAACTGCTCAAGGAAAACGGCGCGCACAGCCTGCCCACAGGAGTTGCCGACGTCACTGCCTCTGGCGTGGAAGCCGCGCCCAGCAACGCAGGCGCGCGTTCTCCGGAAACTTACATCGGCACACGCCGCGCCGAGCACTTTGCCTCTCCTGAACCCCTGGCGCAGGATTCCCGCAAAACCTACACGCTGCCAGTGCGGCCCTCTTTGAATCAGTGGGGACTGGGAGGCTCGTGGAAGGTGAGTCCCGAGAGCGCCGTGCTTCAATCAGCGCCAGGGAAAATTGTTTTCCGTTTCCATGGCCGCGATCTGCATTTGGTTCTCGGTCCATCGAAAAACGGCAAGCCAATCCGCTTCAAAGTTAAATTGGATGGCGCCGCCCCCGGCGAAGATCGCGGCGTGGATGTGGATTCCAGCGGTGCTGGCACCGTACAGGAACATCGCCTGTATCAACTCATTCGTCAAAAGGGCCCGGTGGAAGACCGGACATTTGAAATTGAATTTCTTGATCCAGGTGTTCAGGCATTTGCCTTTACATTTGGATAAATCGGAAGGAGTCATTATGGATCGCAGAACATTCTTTATAAGTTCATCCGCAATTGTCGCCGGAGGTCTCGGCGCACTTTGGCTCAGAAATCCTATTCTGGGCACGGTTGACGCGAAAGGCGCGGAAGACAAAATCGTCACAGTGGTCCAGTTCAGCGATGACGGAAAGAAACTTGGCACTGTGTCGGTCCCGAAAGTCCGCAAGACTGAAGCCGAATGGAAGCAACAACTAACGCCGCAGGAATTTGACATCACCAGAGAAGCCGGAACCGAACGGGCCTTCACCGGACAATACGCCGAATCTCATGACAAAGGCCTCTACCGTTGCATCTGCTGCGGAAACGCCCTCTTCAGCTCCGACACCAAGTTCGACTCAGGCACGGG
>JANWKU010000212.1 GCA_025451215.1 Terriglobales bacterium | reverse complement strand
GATGTCGCCCCGGTTGGCGGCGGTTTTGCGGAATTTGAATGCGCAGTTCGCCCGACAAATATCTTCCCGTCAAAGACGCAGGAATTCGCCTGATTTCATCAAAAGTCCCTTCAGCAATCACTTTTCCGCCGTGCTCTCCAGCGCCCGGGCCCAAATCCAGAATCCGGTCGGAAGCCACCATCACATCCGGATCATGTTCGACCACCAGAATGGTATTTCCCAGGTCGCGCAAGTCGTGCAGAATTTTGACCAGCCGCTGCGTGTCGCGGGAGTGCAATCCGATGGAAGGCTCGTCCAAAACATACAAAGTGCCAACCAGTCGCGATCCGAGCGATGTGGCCAGTTGAATCCGCTGCGCCTCCCCCCCGGAAAGCGTCGAAGACAGACGGTCCAGCGTGAGGTATTCCAAACCAACTTCATTCAAAAATCGCAGACGTTCACTGATCTCTTCCAGCAACTTGTCCGCGATCGCAGCTTCCTGCTCTCGCAACTCAACGCCGTGAAAAAATTGCGCGGCCTCTTCAATCGTCAGGCTGCAAACCTCACAAATATTCTTGCCGCCGATTTTTACTTGTTGCGCCTCGGTGCGCAGGCGAAATCCATTGCAACTGGAGCAGGTCGAGTATCCGCGATAACGGCTTAAAAATACGCGGACATGCAGCTTGTACTTTTTCCGTTCCAGATACTGAAAGAACCCACGTATACCTGGGAATTTACCCTGCCCCTCAATCACGATCTTCTGCGACTTTGCGCTTAATTCCCTCCAGGGCACGTCCATTTCAATGTCTGCCTGGCGGCTGAAACGTTTTAGGTCGGCCAGATAAGTTTTGTATTTGGGCTTCGTCCAGGGTTCAATCGCACCATCATTCAGCGACTTGGATCCATCGGGAATCACTAGATTCAAATCGAAATCAATGGTGTTGCCGAAGCCCTGGCATTTAGGGCAAGCCCCGTAAGGATTGTTAAAGGAAAACAACCGTGGCTCCGGCTCTTCGTAACGGATGTTGCAAAGCTTGCACTCAAATCCCTGCGAGAACCTGAATCGCTGCGCAGGCTTCTCATCGCGAGGAGCGGTTTCAAAAATCACCTCGCCGGATTCACGGTAAGCGGTTTCAATGGCGTCCACAATGCGGGTCCGCGCATCGGACGTTACCGCCAAACGATCCACCAGCAGGAAAACAGGCTCGGCAAAATTAATATCCAGCAGCGATTCAGGCGTGGAAAATTCAAATATCTGGCCCCGCTGATAAAGACGGTTGAACCCTCGTTTGCGCAGTTCAAAAAGTCGCGCCTTTATGTGCTCAAGACCTGCAATTTGAGTTTCTGAAGATTTACCTTTGCTCTTTTTCTTCTTTGGCTTTTCCACCTTTTCCGGCTGTGGAGCCGAGGCATTGCTCAAGGGGAACAGCACCTGCAGCCGCGTACCTTCCGGCATCGCTAAGATCGTGGCGACTACTTCATCCACCGTGTCTCTCTTAACTTCGTTGCCGCACTGCCGGCAATAAGTCCGGCCGACGCGGGCAAACAGCAGACGCAGGTAATCGTAAATTTCCGTGGCCGTGGCAACCGTGGATCGCGGATTCCGCGTCGTGTTTTTTTGCCGGATAGCAACGGCGGGCGCAATGCCGTCAATCAACTCGACGTCAGGCTTTTCGATGCGCTCTAGAAACTGCCGCGCATAAGCGGAAAGCGACTCCACATATCGCCTTTGCCCTTCGGCGTAAATCGTGTCGAAGGCAAGCGAAGACTTGCCCGATCCCGACACCCCGGTCACCACCGTGAGCGCATTGTGGGGGATTTCAAAATCAATGTTCTTGAGGTTATGGACGCGAGCCCCGCGAACAATAATGCTTTCCGTGGACATCAGTTAGATAGACCCTAGTTAGTAAGACTCTGACACCTTTGTTGAAGTTTCACAGTGACGAGTGACCGCGCCAAGGCCCTACAGACGGCCCTGGAACGGTGACAGAATCTCTCTATTATAAAGCATTCTATGACGTGAATTGGAGCAACTCGGTGTGTGGTCGTGTCTTATTCCTGCGTTGCAAGCAATTCAAAGAGCGTCCAAACATGATCGGTAATTCTTGCTTCCATTGCCGAAGTTACGCGAAGGGTTTGGTGTATCCGGCAAAAATTGTACACGGCAAGTGCAGAGCAATCGCAGCTTTGAAGTTGTCCAATTTCTTGCTAAAGCCAAGCGTCAACTTGTAAAACGGCGCATAGCCTGAATTCATAAGAATAAAAGACAGCGAGCGGTCGCTCTTTGTCCCAGAGATAAAATTAAGTAAAGTACCAAAGTTACCCGCGCAAAATACATTTATCTGGATTGAGCCTAATGCCTACATGCACACTGGCGGTGTCATCTGAGAGATACCGTGTCAGACATCAGCCAAATCGAAGAAAGAATTAACGGCATCCGTGAATGGTTAAAAAAAGAAGCCCCTGAGTGCTTCATCGAACAAAAGCACGCGGAAGAAGGCACTCAGGAGCGGATTTACTGGCATCACGGCTACATGATGGGTCTCCGCGATGCTTTACAGTTTTTTCTGGGTGACTACACGACTACCCAGCGAAGCCACAAGTCGGACAACTCAGCCGAGAATTTTTCGGCTTAGCCGGATGAATTTTGTTATCCGTCGGCTTGAAAGTGTGGTAAAGCCAACACTCTTTTGCATGGGCTTCTTGAGCAGTGGTGTAGTAGCTGAAGAAGAACTGCTGATACGGCTCTGGCACATGCTTGCATAGCCTATCGGCAACGTCTTCGTCGGATCGCCCGATGTAGTCAATGTAGAAAATGCCGTCATTGCCCATTTTCCCCAAAGCATAAGCACCAGGGGATTTGTAGAGCACGGCTTTACTTACGCCGTCGTTAGTAAGAGGGTGAGGGCCGGAAGCTAGGCCCATTTGTGTCGCCATAATACACGCTTCTTTCTGGAACTTACGTTCCGGTTGACTGAGGTTGCTATAATGGCGGTAGCGGTTCGATTCGAACGAATGGATCAGGCGTTTCCTGCTAGGGTGAGGCCCGATCACCGGCTTATGAGGCCGCGGCATTAAACCAGTTCTGCCACGCTACCGCGTGGATACACGAGTGCCCATGCATGGTCTACCCTGTGTCCAGCAAAAACACTTCGGGGTAGACCTGTTACGGCCTTCGCTACGATGAGCGTTTAGCGGCGGCTACTTAGGGTATTTTGATCAAAAATATTTCCTCCTCAACCTTTACGCCGACCACGGAATACTGTTTCTGAATTTCGGCGTTGTCCGAATGTGGTCAATGGCATCTCTACCAGTTTCGGTGAGTTCCCATTTGTTGTCGGGCAACTGCTGAACTTCTTCTTTCATGGTCGTGGTAAGTACGGCGGAAACGTTATTTACGAAGTTTGCCGCCTTTGTCTGAATGCCCGCCGCTTTTAATTCTTCTGCGATCTCAGAGCTTGATCGCCCGCGTGTATCACTCAGAAGGTCGAGGATCGCCCACCGTACGCTTAGGCGTACGTATTTTTGATTTGTAGCCGTAGGGCGAATTACAGGAAGGATGGTGCGGATTGGAACATCGGGGTTTAGTTTCTTGGCAAGCGTCCGAACGCTGTAATGCAGTTCCTTGAGTCTCGCTTGTAGTGGTGCAATCTGTGATTGCACTTGAGCGCTTTCGCTTTGCAAGTCTCGTAGAACCGCTTCATAGTGACGCTTTAGTTCATCGCTTAGTGACATACGCATTCACCCATGTTCTGAACTATTGCGCTGCCTGGGGGGGGTATGTATAATCACCGAGCGACAAGGACGGCGACTACAGGCCGCACCTCTCGCGGGGGAAAGCGCCCCCTAAAGACTGCGCTCTAGCTCATTGGTTTATCCTTCCTTCCAAGAAAAGGATTATCGGGCTAGGGCCTCTACAGGGTTCTAGCCCGAAGAACTAAGGTAACATGCATTCCTAAATATTGGCAAGAAAATTGGTTAGTCCATATCTTATTGAAAACAAATGTTCCGAAATCGTAAAATCGCCAATATTCCTAAAATGGTAACCAAGTTGTTCGGGCTTGTGTCTGCAGCCTTTGAACTCCGTTCTTTTCCCATCTAACTTTCGGAATAATCCGAACACCATTTATCCGTTTCCTCTCGCCTTTTGCTCCAAGAATAACTGCGGGGATTGCTGCATGAGATGGTCGGCGAGATTGAGTGCAGCGGTGAGTTCGTGGGCGCGTTCGGAGCGCGATTCAGGAAGTTTTGTTGTGGCAAGTATCGTGTGCGCTTCTTCAATTAAATTTTTCAGCGCACGAAGATCATTTTTTCTTGCTAAGTCAGCACCATTCAGAGATGCGTTGTAACCGCTTGCTGTTTTTATTGCAACGCTGATTTAGGACACGACCCGGTGTGTTCAGGATTTGACCTCCGGTAGGACTACCGGGCGAAATACAGCAGCGCGAAAATGTAGATCCACAACAAAGCCATAAAGTGCCAATACCACGCCGTAAGGTCCACCACGATGCGCCGATACTCAATATTTCTTCGCATCAGGGTGATCGCCTGCGCATATGCCAAAACGACCATCCCGCCCGCAAGATGCACTGCGTGCGCGCCGGTCAGCAGATAAACGAAACTGCTGCTGGCGCTGGTATCTATGAAAAAGCCGCGAATCGCCAGAACATGCCAGGCGACACCTTGCCCGACAAGGAAAGCGAGGCTCAGCAGAAAACTCGCGCCCAGCCAGGGGAAACGCCACTCTGAGGCGGGCAGCAATCCGGGAATTTCTCTTAGCGGCTCCAACGCCGCTTGCTGCGCAACCTGCCGCCGCGACATCTCCATGGTGAAACTGCTCAACAATAAGATCGCGGTGTTAAACAGAAGCAATCCGACCGGCAGCTTTACTTCCACCCAATAGCGAATGTATTGCTGGCTCCGCGGGTCAATCACCGATGTCCCATGCCGGAAAACATAAGCAACGGTGATTCCAACAAAAAGTGTAAGGATTGGGGCGAGGGCAGCAATCAATCCAAAGCGCGCACGCCGCAGGCGATGGCCGAAGTCCGGAGAGCCGCCGCCTCGAAAATCGCCTCCGCCTCTACGCGTCGGCGGACCGTCCCCGTTGCGCCCCCGTCCGGAAGAAGGCCGTTGGTCGCGGACGGTAGAGGGCAGGGAACTCATCACTCAAATTCTACTCGGATGAATACGCTCTTGCGTCTTCCTGAAGAATTTCCACAGAGCTATTTTTTCTTGCCGAACTGTCTCACATACTTAAGAATCGCGGTAACTTGTTCGGCGTTCAGTTGCGCCTGAAACGGCGGCATGTTGCCTTTTCCTTGCAGAATTACCTGCTTCAATTGCGCATTGCTGTTCTTTTGGACTTTTTCAGTGTTCAAATCGAAGGCCTTGAGCTGCTGCCCCAGATTCGTCTTCCCCTTGCCGTCTTCCCCGTGGCACAACGCGCAGCGCGCTTTGAATAACGCTTGACCGGAGTTCGCATCGGATTGCCCGTACGCGAACACTCCCGAAGCACACAACAACCCCAAGACGGCAAATTTCACAAACGTCCCACGTTCCATATCGTCCTCACAATTAAGATGTCTGTCCGCGACAAATTAGAATAACTCAATTTTCGGCAGCATCTACCTCCTTGATTTACGATTAGAGCCATGGACGCTCTGCTGCTGCACAGAATCCATTTCGCTTTCACCATCACCTATCACTATCTGTTCCCGCAGCTCACCATGGGCCTGGCATTGCTCATTGTGATTTTGAAGACCATTGCCATCCGCACAAACAACGAACGCTACAACGAAGCCGCACGCTTTTGGGCGCGTATTTTCGCCATCAACTTTCTCGTCGGCGTCGTCACCGGAATTCCCATGGAATTTCAGTTCGGCACCAACTGGTCGCGGTTTGCGCAAGTCACCGGAGGCGTGATCGGCCAGCCGCTAGCCATGGAAGGAGTTTTTTCATTCTTTCTGGAATCCGCATTCCTTGGCCTGTTTCTCTTTGGAGAAAGGCGACTTTCCAAATGGCAGCATTGGGGCGCGGCCTTCATGGTCTTTTTAGGATCGTGGATTTCCGGTTTCTTCATCATCGTTACCAATGCGTGGATGCAACATCCGGTCGCCTATCGGGTAATGCCGAATGGTGGATTTGAACTGACCAGCTTTTGGGGGCTGCTCACGAATCCTTGGGCCCTGATCCAGTACTCGCACAATATGTCAGGCGCGGTCATTACCGCCTCGTTCGTGATGTGCGCAGTCGGCGCATTTTATGTTCTCGAAAACCGATTCCCGGAGCACGGCAGGATTTTTCTCCGCATTGGCGTGATTGCCGGAGTCATCTCCTGCGTCACGCAGATTTTTCCCACCGGAGACCTGCATGGACGCTACATGGCCAAGCATCAGCCTGCAGCCACCGCGGCGATGGAAGGACTGTTTACATCCACAAAGGGCGCGCCCATCGTACTTATGGGACAACCCGACGAGCAGAACAAGCGCATTGATAATCCGCTGGCGGTGAACAAGGTATTGAGCTTCCTCATTTACGGAACCACAACGGCTGAGGTTGCCGGACTCGACCAGTTTCCGCCTGATCAATGGCCGTCACCGCTGCCCTTGCTGTTCTACGCTTACCACATCATGGCTGGACTCGGTACTTACTTCGCGGCTCTGATGGCCCTCGCCGCATTTTTGCTGTGGCGCGGCAAGCTGTACACCACTCACTGGATACTGTGGCCGCTAATGTTAAGTTTTCCATTACCCTACATCGCAAACACCGCCGGCTGGATGACGGCTGAAATCGGGCGTCAGCCATGGGTCGTCTACGGCCTTCTCCGCACTTCTTCCGGATACTCAAAATATGTGTCGGCAGGGAACACGCTGTTCACTTTGATGGGATTTATGGGTTTGTACACGGTGCTTTCCATTTTGTTTTTGATTCTCGTGTATCGCATTGTTCATCGTGGGCCTGTAGCAGGTCCGGCGGAAGCGTCGCCGCAGAGTGCCTTCACGTCCTGAAAATTACAGGACCAAACTGCACCGCAAGATTGGTGTAAGGGTAAAAACAATGGGATCCATCTGGTTCTGGTTCGTCGCAGCAATGCTCGGTGCCTACGTCGTCCTCGACGGCTTTGACCTCGGCGTGGGCATTCTGCATCCATGGCTGGGGCGCAGCGAAAATGACAAGCAGTTGCTTCTGCGCACCATCGGCCCAGTATGGGACGGCAATGAAGTCTGGCTAATCGCGGGCGGCGGAACGCTCTATTTTGCATTCCCATTGCTTTACGCATCCGCGTTCAGTGGCTTTTATCTCGCGCTTATGATCGTCCTCTGGCTGCTGATCATGCGCGGCGCCAGCATTGAATTGCGCTCGCTCATGCACATCGGAGTCTGGCGCGCCTTTTTTGACGGGCTCTTCTTCGTCTCCAGCGCCCTGCTCGCGATTTTCTTCGGAGCCGCCTTGGCCAATGTCATCCGCGGTGTCCCATTGGGCGCAGACGGCTACTTCTTCCTGCCGCTTTGGACGAACTGGCTACCCGGCACAAGCCCGGGAATCCTTGATTGGTATACGGTTCTCGGAGGACTCGTCGCGTTGGTCGCGCTGGCCCTCCACGGAGCGCTTTATGTCGCAGTCAAAACAGAAGGCGAACTGCAACAGCGGGTAAGGTCGGTCGTGCCCCGGCTTTGGATCGTTCTCTTCATTCTGACGGGCATGGATTTATTCGCTTCTGTGAACGTCCGGCCCGACATTCTGGATAACTACAAAGCGTTTCCCGTAGCGTTTCTAGTGCCGGCCGTAGTCGGAATTTCGTTAGTCGGCATATTTTTCTTCTCCCGCAAAAACGCCGACCGGAACGCCTTCACCTGTTCCTGCATATACCTGGCTGCCATGCTCGTCGGGGCCGCGACCGCTCTTTATCCGCGCCTGTTGCCTTCCACCAGCAATCCATCATTGGATATTACGATCCAGAAGGCGCTCTCCGGACCGCACGCTCTTCGTGTCGGTCTCGTCTGGTGGATATTCGGCATGGGCCTCGCCGTTCTATACTTCGTAATCGTGTATCGTATGTTCCGCGGGAAAGTTTCCCTGCATGAAGGCGGCTACGGACACTGAAACAGAATTAAAAATCCTGAATATCGTGAGCGCATCCCATCGGAACCGAACTTAATGAAACGGTTCCAATCTCTTTGCATCTAAAACAACTTCAACATGCCCCCTGAAAGCAAGCAGACGACGGGAGTGCCCAACATAAACCCATGGCTTGTTGCCATCGCGGTCATGTCCAGCACTTTCATGGAGGTGCTCGAT